>NZ_JADAIN010000044.1:0-7182 GCF_015676285.1 Acinetobacter sp. Res13-Abat-PEC15-P4-01
TACGATAAAAGACATCAACAACCAAAGTGGTGTGATTGCTTCGAACCAACAACTGAGCTTAAAGAGTCAGGGATTAAATAACAATGCCGGACAGATTGGCAGTGTTCAAGGACAAATTCAACTGGATGCAGGACAATTAGCGCTTGCAAATCAGCAAGGACTGATTCAATCAGCTCAAGATATTTATATTGCTGCGAATGGTGTGAATAACGCTCAGGGGCAAATCAATAGTCAAAACATACTACAACTCAATAGCCAAGGGCAGTTACTGGACAATAATCAGGGAACGCTGAGTTCTGGAAATATTAAAATTGACTCTGGGCAATTAAACAATCAGCAAGGATTGATCCAGGCTCAGCAAACCATCCAGATTGATACCCACAATCAGGATCTTGTAAATACCAACAGTGGTCAACAAGCAGGCATACTGAGTCAAGGTGATATTCAACTGAATAATATAAAAACATTAAATAATACAGGTGGATATCTCGCAAGTGCTAAAGAGTTAGGTATTCAAGTCAACCAAGTACTGAATCAACAAGGCACAATACTCGCAGGGAAACAATTAAATATTTGGGGTATAGGGCAAAACCAGCTATTGAACAATCAATCTGGTCAATTGTTATCTATGGGCGGGATGACGCTTAATATTGATCGGATAAATAACAATGGTAAGTTAAAACCGAGCGATGCGAATAGTCATATTATGGCAGTAGGTGATTTAAATATCACTACTCAACAGTTAGATAATCAAAATACGCTGTCAACTGATGGTTCAATTCAGGGAATTGATGCGAATAATTTAAATATCACGAGCAATATTTTAAATAACCAAACTGGTGCGATACGAAGTAGTGGTAACCAAAATCTGAACATTCGCCAAATATTGAATAACCAGTCAGGTCAAATCAGTAGTGAAAAACAACTGACCATTCTGGGTGATCAACTAGAAGTCAATAATTTGAATGGTCAAATCTTATCAGGTACTGGACTGAATTTCACCGCGAAATCTCTTTCAGGGAACGGCAAAGTTTTAAGTTTGGGTGATGCTCAAATCAACTTAAAAGAGAGTTATATCCATAGCATAGGCGCTCAATTACAGGCCAATCAAAATTTAAGTTTGAATACTCAAGGCAATATAACGAACTATGGCACGATTAATTCAGGAAATCGATTGGATCTCAGTGCTGTCAATATCAACAATATGCTTGATGCTAAAATTGAAAGCCATGAGACCCGATTGACTGCACAAAATGAGTTGAATAATACTGGATTGATCAATGGTGATTATACCCGCCTACAAGCGAATACACTGAATAATCAAGGTACAGGACGTATTTATGGAACAACACTGGCGATCAATGCCAACACGTTAAATAACCGACCGAATAGTGCTGGTGTTGCGCCAGTGATTGCCTCTCGTGGCGATATGTATCTAGGTGTTCAGGTGTTGAATAACTTGGCAAATACAGCTGACTATGCAAGCCAATCACAGATTTTTAGTGCGGGTAATTTATATCTCGGTGGTGGATTAGATGCCAATGATAAAGCTGTTGGGCAAGCTTTAGTGATCAATAATGAAAGTGCGACGATTGAATCATTAGGCAATATGCGTTTGTCCGCGAAGCAAATCAATAATATTAATAAAAACTTTAAGACCCAAATGGTTGAAATTGAGCGTAAGGATAATCTTGAAAAATTTTATAAAGGTGACTGGAAAACATTTGATGGAAAATTAATAGCAAAGAAAATTTACAATGAAGATTGGGCTAAATATAACTATAGTCAAGTAACTTCTGAAACGAGAGTTATGGACTCTGCACCTGGACAAATTAAATCTGGGGGAGCTTTAAATCTTGATGGTGCGCAAGTGCTGAATGATAAAAGCCAAATCTTGGCAGGTGGTGTACTGTCTAATTTAGGCGGAAGTATCACATCGGGTAAGCCTGAGGATAGTCAAGGTATCAGAAAAATAGTCGCAAGTGGAACACAGATACTTTCAGAAATTAATTATGTGAGGATTGGTTTAAGAAAAAAGAAAAAACGTGTAAATAAGGAATCTAAATTTACAAATACCCAAACAGAAACATTTGATTTAGTGGTCAGTCAAGCTTTGGGTAATCAAAAGCTAAACCAAAATCAAATTGTGACAACGTTGGTATCTAACAATCAAAGTGCCGACAAAACTCAATCAAGTCAAACTCCGCAGACCAATGTAAATGGATTAAAAAGTACCAATAATTCAACTCAAGTCGAGAAAGCTCAAAATTCTCAAGGCGAGAGTTTAACTGTAAAACAAGCTGAGAATATTTCGAATAGTACACAGTCGCAAACAGGGCAGCAAAACCAACCAACATTGCAGTCTAAAGATTTGGATGTTCAAGTTGCAGTGACGAACGTCACTGTGTCAAAGGTTGACCAAGCCAATACACAGAACATGACCACTGGTCAGAAAACTGATCTCACGAACAGCATCCAAACCCAGAAAGAGCAAGATGTCCAAGCTTCATTACAATCAAAAGACTTAGATGTAAATGCTTCAGGGGCAAATATCAATGTATCGCAAGCAGAACAAGCCAATGGCAAAAATTTAACAACGGGTCATGCTGCTGATTTAACGAATACAATCCAGACTCAGACTGGTCAGCAGAATCAACCTTCACAACAATCGAAAGATTTAAATGCAAAATTACTTGATGAAAATGTCAATCTGTTCAAAGCTGAGCATGTCGATAATCAAAATCAACAGCTTACCAATACAAAGCAAGTCGATAACAGTAGTCAAGTAAATGATTTACAAAAAAATTCATCTTCATTACAGTCTAAAGATTTAAATGTTTCTGTGGGGCAAGCATCGCAAAAACAAGGTGATACTGCTGGTCAAGCACAAGCCCATAATGTTACTCAACAGGCCAATGCACCTAGTGAAACCGATCAATCAACACAGTATGAGATAAGAACGCTTCAATCCACTGAGATTAAAGTTCCAAATAGTGCTTTATATCGTGTCAATGCAAACAGTAAAGCAGGATATCTCGTTGAAACAGATCCGAGCTTTACCAACTATAAAACATGGTTATCTTCTGACTATATGTTGGATGCACTTGGATTAGACCCTGCATTGCAACAAAAGCGTCTAGCCGACGGTCTATATGAACAACGTTTGGTGCAAGATCAGATTGCAAATCTTACGGGGTATCGCTTCCTAGAGGGTTATTCCAATGATGATGAGCAGTATAAAGTACTCATGAACAATGGAGTAAGTTTTGCTAAGTTGTATGGTTTACGCCCTGGTATTGCATTAACTGCTGCGCAAACAGCGCAGTTGACCAGTGATATTGTATGGTTGGTTGAACAAACGGTGATCTTACCAAATGGCACAAAGGCTCAAGCACTTGTTCCACAAGTATATGTGAAAGCACGAGTCGGTGACTTAAAAGGAGATGGTACCTTACTTTCTGGTGATGCGATTCAGTTTAAGCTAGATGGTGATTTGATCAATGGTGCAACCATTGCAGGTCGCCAAGCAGTACAAATTACTGCTGAGAATGTTCAAAATTTAAATGGACGAATTCATGGTAATCAAGTTGCTATAGACACCAAAAAAGATTTAAACAACATTGGTGGTCAAATCAGTGCCAAAGAATCTATGGCATTGAAAGTTGGTGGAAATCTAAATATTGAATCAACAACGCTTTCAACAGAATCGAAAATTGGTGGTTTTAGTTCATCACAAACCAGTATTGATCGTGTGGCGGGAATTTATGTTGGTTCAGGCAGTCAGCAAAAGCTTGATCCAAGCCAAAACACCTTGCTTATAGATGTTATGGGGAATACCAACTTAAAAGCTGCTCAAATCAACAACAGTAATGGTACGACCATCCTCAATACCTTGGGTAATCTTGATATCGGAGCCGTGACGACAAGTCAGACTGAACAATTAAAAATTAACTCAAAAAATGGTTATCAATATAACAAGCAACAGGATATAGGCAGTCAAATCAGCAGCGAAGGATCGTTACTGATCAACGCTCAAAATATTAGCGGTAAAGCTGTTGATCTGAACAGCAAACAAGGCAGTATTCAGCTTTCTGCGCAAAACAATATTCTACTTGAGAATGGATTAGACCAGAGTTCAATGTCTAGCCAATTCCATTCAAAAGGCTCATTTGGAAGCAAGAAATCATCAACTTATGATGAGAATACAACCACTTCAATCGCCAATCAGTTGAATGCTGGGAAAAATATTATTCTAAATAGCCAACAAGGCAATATCACTGCGACACATCTGCAAGCAAACGCAGGTGAGAGTATCCAGATTCAGGCTTTACAAGGTAATGTCAACCTACTCTCCACAATCAATGAAAAGAGCGTAAGCGAAACATCTTCAAAATCTAACTTTGCAACCTACAATAATCGTCAAAAGGGTTATATTGATCAAGAAGTTGCGCAAACTCAATTGGTTGCTGGGAAAAATATTGATATCAATGCAGGAAAGAATATAGAGCTACAAGCCAACGATATCACGGCTGGGCAAAGTATCTTTGTTGGCAATACTTTGATGCAACGTCAAGCCGATGGAACCTTGAAAGCCGCTGATGGTTCATTGATGCCTGAAAATGTCAAACTGACTACGCTGGAAACTCATGATCAACAGTGGGATGAGCAACAAAAGGGTTATCGTGGTGTTGTTAAAGAGTTGATGAAAGTCACTGAAGTCGGTCTGGCTGGCGTTCAATCTTTATTCCCTGGCGTTAAAGTGGATACCAAACTTACAGTGGGTGAGTCCAACAGTAAACGTGAAGAGCAAATCAAGCAAACGGGTACAAATTTAACAGCGAACAATGTTTATGTTGGATCATCAGGTCAAACGACATTAACTAGTGCCGAGATTACTGCAAAAAATACCATCCTTTCAGGTCAAAAGGTGACATTGAATGCGGCTGAAGAACAAAACATTTCAGTCACTTCACACAGTAAAGAAACCATTGAAGGCTTAGGGGTTAAGCTGAATAAAGACAACGTCCGTTTGGGTGGTTTTGTTTCAGAAGATACCACGCAAAGTACTAAAACGACAGAAACCACCCATAAGGCAGGTTCAATCCAGACTGAAAACCTTAAAATACAAGGTGCAGAAGGTATAGATATACTCGGTCAAAATATCAAAGCGACAGGCGATACGGTTCTTGATCATGGTCGAGGTGATTTAAAGATCGGTGGTTATGAAAATAAAACCACTGTTGAAGATAAGACACATAAAGAAACGATTAGTGCAGAAGTCGGTGTGCGAAATGCATATTTGGATGCCGCACTTGCAGTAGGTACGGTCAAAGATGCAGCCGAGTCCGTCAAACAAGCCAAAGATCAATATAGTCAGGCACAGCGTGACTATGCATCAGGTAAAATCACCAAAGAAGCACTGGACGATACCAAAGCCAATGTTGCAATGGCAACCGCCAATCTTGCCAATGCACAGATTGCGGTAGGTTCAGCAGCAGCAACCGCAGCAGCAAGTTCAGCAACTTACGGCTTTACCATTGGTGCAAACGGAGAACGTATCGAAACCACCACCACCACAAATACTACCCAAGGCAAATGGCAAGGTAGCAATCTTGATCTAAACAACCTCACGCTTAAATCTGAAAATCAGGATGTGAATGTACAAGGCAGTCGCTTAACCGCAACTGGAACGACAACATTCGATGGAACGAAAGATTTTAATATCAGTGCAGGAAAAGAACACGGTCAACAAGAGACCAGCAGTAAAACCAACAACCAAAGTGTGAGTTACACTTATGGCGGTGGTGGCAGTGTATCGGTGGGCAAGCAAACATCGAAATCACATGATGAAAGTCTGACAAATGTAAACAGTACAGTTGATCTCAACACAGTATCTGGATCTTTAAATAAGTTAAATATCCAAGGTGGTGTGGTCAGTATTGCTGATCGTGGCGATATAAAAGTCAATCAAATCCATGTTGAAAGCTTACAAGATACAGCATCCGGCAACAGTAGCAGTAAAGGTGGTTCAATTGGTTTAGGCATTGGTTCAGGTGGTGGCAATATCACGGCAAGTTATAATCAAGCCAAAGGTCAAAACGATAAAGCTTGGGTGAATGAAACCAGTAAATTGCTGATCGGCAATGCACAACATGATGCAGACCTCGATACGATGGGCGTGCAAAAGGTGAGTAATATTGGTGGTGTGATCGCCAATGCATCGAAAAACCCAGATGGAACATTAACCGATCATGGCAAACTGAATTATACAGGGGCACTTGAGCTTAAAGATATCCAAGATCATAGTTCTGAAAGCAACCGTGGTTTCAATGTATCGACCAGTGTGGGTACATCGATCAAAGGGGAGAGCAAGGAGAGTTCATTCCACCCAAGTGGTAGTACAACGGTTGGTTTACAAAGTACAGAGAATGAAAAAGAGCAGTTAACTAAAGCGACAATGGGTCAAGGCACAGTTAAAAATAGCACTGAGCTGGCCAACCGTGATATTAACAATACTCAAGAAATCACCCGAGACCAAGTGACAGGTTTATTGAATGGTTCAGTGACTGTAGACAATCGTTTGTTAACAGAGAGTGGACGTGCTCAGATTATCCAAGAGCAGAAGGATTTACCGCAGAACAGTAAAATTATTGCAGGTTCAACAGCAACAGGCGGATTAATTTTAGGCTCTGGTATTGTTGGGTTGTTGGATGAAAAAGGTTCAGTACAAGATGCAACAACATTAACAAAAAATAATGCACAGATCGCATACGATGCTGAAATGGCAGCACGATTACAACTGATTCAAGATGGAACATCTAGCAATGTTGTTGATAATCAACAATTGATCAATGAATACAATGATCAGTTGACCAAAGGAACATCGATAAAAAATACAGATGTTAGTTTGGTAGAAAGTTTATTCAATGAAAATTATTTAAAAGCGGATGCAACGACAAATATCACGAATAAAACAGATATTTATCTTGATAAGGATGCTCAGAAAAATACAGTAAATTTGGTTACTCATGAAGATGCACATCAAGTAGGTTTTGGAGAGAAATCATCAGAAGCTTTGGGTTGGATGGGAGAAGCTGCATTTAATGTGAATAGCTGGGTGAATTCATCAAATATTAATACGGTGAAAACGCAGGTTCAGAATATACCTAAAGTTGAAATTGC
>NZ_JADAIN010000045.1:0-296 GCF_015676285.1 Acinetobacter sp. Res13-Abat-PEC15-P4-01
TATACAGTAAATGCCAACGGTACTACTGCATCGGCAGGTTCTTCGGCAGTGACAGTAACGCCAGGCACTAAAGATGCAAACAACGTCACTGACTATAAAGTCGACCTGTCAGCAGCAACGAAAACCGATATTCAAAAAGGTGTGGATGCAAAAACAGCTGTAGATAACGCAGGTTTAAAATTTAAAGGCGATACAGCAACCACAAGCAGTACCAAGAAGCTAGGCGATACTGTTTCGATTACGGGTGACAGCAATATCAGTACAGTTGCGACCACAGATGGGGTGCAGGTTAAGTT
>NZ_JADAIN010000046.1:0-164948 GCF_015676285.1 Acinetobacter sp. Res13-Abat-PEC15-P4-01
TCTGGTTAAGACAGATCATGACAATGATCCAAACACACCGGACCAAGGTGGTTTAGACCGTGTAGACGGATCAATTACCGTAGACGTGGATAACGCCGGCAATATCAGCGGTGGAACGACGGATGTTGCACCGGGCAGTGAAGTTACGTTAACCATTACCGGTCAGGACCAGTCAGGCAATCCGATCGAACGAGAAGTTACGGCAACGGTTCAGCCGGATGGTCGCTATACAGCAGAAGTACCGGCAGACTTTGCAGATGGTGAATTAACGGTTAAAGCAGAAACAGTAGACCGTAACGGAACACCGGTAGAAGCAGAAGACAGTCTGGTTAAGACAGATCATGACAATGATCCAAACACACCGGACCAAGGTGGTTTAGACCGTGTAGACGGATCAATTACCGTAGACGTGGATAACGCCGGTAATATCACAGGTGGAACCACGGATGTTGCACCGGGCAGTGAAGTTACGTTAACCATTACCGGTCAGGACCAGTCAGGCAATCCGATCGAACGAGAAGTTACGGCAACGGTTCAGCCGGATGGTCGCTATACAGCAGAAGTACCGGCAGACTTTGCGGATGGTGAATTAACGGTTAAAGCAGAAACAGTAGACCGTAACGGAACACCGGTAGAAGCAGAAGACAGTCTGGTTAAGACAGATCATGACAATGATCCAAACACTCCAGACCAAGGTGGTTTAGACCGCGAAGCAGGTTCAATAACAGTTGATATTAATGACGCAGATAGCACCAAAATTACTGGTTCAACAGAAGATGTAGCGCCAAACAGTAAAGTCACTTTAGAAATTACTAGTATTGATGAAAATGGTGAAACATTAACATTTACTGAAGAAGTATTTACGAATGCTGATGGTGAATATAGTTACACTTTAACTACTGCACAAGGAAATGCTACTGAGGTTACTGCAAAAGTTCAAGATCGTAATGGTACTGAGCTTCAAGATAATGATCAGTTAGAGGCTGTAATTAAAGCAGAGCCAACAGCAGATGTTAATAATGGTGATAATAATGTAGTTGGTTCCTCTGGTAATGATGTGCTTGCCGGGGATACTGGAGGTTTAAAGACCAACTTTGTTGCTGGGCAAGATTATAATGTTTCTGTTGTATTAGATTTGTCTGGCAGTATGCTGTGGGCAATGAATGGTACAAGTAATCCACCTGCTGGCGAATCACGACTTGCAATTGCTATCAAGGGGCTTAAAGCATTTATCCAACAGATGACCGATCATGATGGTGTAATTAATTTACAAATTGCATCATTCTCAGCAAATGGTAGTGTTGGAAATGGTTATAACCAAGTCTTCTTAAATGTAAGTAGTGACAATATAAATCAAATATTCACTTATCTTGATAACTTACAGGCGGGTGGTGGTACTTATCCAGAACAAGGATTTAATAAAGCCGTAGATTGGTTTGATGATATCTCTACTGCTGATTTTGAAAATCAGACCTATTATCTTACAGATGGAGAACCGAACAGTTCTCAATCAACTTTGGACAATGCATTTGCTCCATTAGCAGAGCACAGTAAAGTGTTTGCAGTAGGTGTGAGTAGTTCAATTAGCGATAGTACGGTTTCTCGTTATGACAATACTGATGTTAATGGAAATAAACTTTCAGGTGATTGGAGTGGCTCTAATCATGGTGAAGCAAAAGCGATTGCTGATGCTGATAAGTTAATTGCATATCTCATTGGTGGTTCTGAGAACTTTATACCAGCAGATGTTGGTAATGATACTGTCAAAGGTGGTGCTGGTGATGATGTCTTGTTTGGTGATGCGATAAATACGGATCACTTGACATGGACTGGATATGATCCTCTTCAGTATCCTAAATATTCGGGTTATTCAAAATTAATTGCCTATTTAAAAGCTGAAGTTACAAATGGATCTGAACCTACGCAACAGGAAATATATGATTTTGTTAAAGAAAATTTCCAAAAATTTGTAGATGCAGATGCCTCGGATAGTGCAACAAAAGGTGGTAATGACACGATTTATGGTGGTTCCGGTAATGACATCATCATTGCAGGGGCAGGAGATGATCGAATCTATGGTGGTTCAGGAGATGACATTATTTCTACTGGTCGTGGTGCTGATACTATTGTGTATGATGTGTTAAATGCTGCTGATGACATGGGGGGCAATGGAACTGATACATGGGTAGATTATGCAGTTAATGACAAAATTGAGTTTGGTGCAGATTTCTTCGAAGGTCTACTCGCGGATAAGTCGAATATTTCCGAATACATTAAAGTTGAAGATGTAAACGGCAAAGCAGTACTGAAAGTCGATCGTGATGGTGATGCTGGAAATGGTGGTACAACCCATGATTGGGCTGACTTATTAATTATTGAAGGTAAGACTGCATCGGAACTGCAGGATTTAATTAATAACCAAATCATTATCGGCTAATCCTTTATAAAGAGCGTTATGTCATACATAGCGCTCTTTTCATTGGTTTTAAATTTGAACTTATTTTTAGTTAATTTTAGACAAAGATAGATTTAAATTTGCAATGAAAATGGCTGTTATTACAGCACTCATTTAATGCGATGACACAGCATTTAAAAAACTCCCACGGTATGAATTCTCCAAGATACTTAAATCATGATTTTTATAAAAGCAAAGAGATGGCTTGCGCTGTTTCTTCCATTGTGTGCACTAGAAACGACTATTTATGCGGCAAAACCAAAAAATTATTTAGACTCAGCAAAAGAAAACATTGAACAATTCTTTTCTTCACGAACTACTGATTTGAATCAAGTGAGCCTTGAGGAACTAAGCAGATTCTTATGGAGAGAACAGGCAGCTCCAGATAGTTTAGCTGTTATCAAATCTAGTGGTGTTCAACCACAATTTAATGGGATGACAAAAAACAATATTAATCCTGAACCTGAGCTAACACTTTTTGATGCGATTCATCAAGCACTGCAGCGCCGACCTGAAATCAGGCAGAGTATTGCTAGTATTGCAGGTCAAGGTGCAAATATTGATGCTGCCAAGGCACAATATTTTCCTCAAATTTCAGGTGGTATGAGTACAGCGGATTTAACAACAGGTGAAAGGGGAAGACAACTTTACAGTTTATCAGCGACACAAGTGGTATATGATTTTGGAAAAATCAAAAGTGATATAAATATAGAAAAAGCGAAGTTACTACAAGAGCAAGCCAATACATTAGATAGCATTGATGATATTGCATATCAAACAGCAAATGCGATGATCAATATTAACCGTTATCAAGAAATCGTTCATATAGCTAATCAACAAATCAAAGGGATTGCCCGAATTGCAGAAATTGCTAATTTACGTGCTAATGCGGGTATTAGTAGTCAGGCAGATCCGATTCAGGCAAAGTCAAATTTAGAAGCTGCCCAATCCAATTTACTCATCCAAGAAACACAATTAAAACAATATCAGCAAAAGTTAAAAATGCTACTAGGTTATGACGTCTCTAACATGAAGATGCATATTCCAGAGACTATTATTCGTAATTCTGGTTTATACAAGGACCCAGACTTTACTCAAATTCCTAAGATGATTGCAGCTCAAGCATCAGTACAAGTGGCTAAACTACAAAAAGAGCAAACAAAACTGACTGCTTATCCAACAATTAATATTAAAGGTAGTTTAAATCAGGGTGTGAATGGGAAAAATCCTAATAATAATGAAGATGATGGTTTTTATAGCTCTGTAATGCTGGAAGCCAATAGTAACTTTTTTCAAGGGGGCGCAAATCGATCAAAAATCCGTTCTGCAAATTATGCAGAAGAAGCAGCAAAAGCTGCGGTAAATACAGTTTATTTGGATGTCTTGGATCAAATAGAACTCATCCGTGTACAGGTCGAAAATAAGCAAAAGCAAATGGATGTTCTGGCTTTAAGTAAAGAAACCACTGCACGTACAAAAGAGTTGTATCAAGAACAATATAAATTGGGTTCGCGCACAGTGGTTGATTTACTCAATTCGGAACAGGCCATTCATATTGCTGCACAGGAAATCGAAAATGCGAGGTACGATATCTATTCGGGTTTAATTCAGTATATCTATGTTACGGGTGGTTCTAGGGAGCTTTATCAACTAAATAACACATCTATACAGGGATTAGAAATTCAGCCATGAATAAAACTCTCAATTATCAGCCATGGCTTACCGCCATTTTAGCGATTGCAAAACATTATCGAATCGAATCATCTGAAGAACGTGTACGACTGCATTTAGATTGGAATCAGAATCAATCGATAGAAGATATTTTAAGTGTTATTTGTCGTCAAATAGGATTAAGCATAAAAAAAATTGACGTTACTGATGATGTTTTGAATTCTTGGCGTTTACCCTTACTTTTAGAAATGCAAGATGGACAAGTGGGGATACTCGATAAACTGGATATAAATGGCAATGCAAATATCCAGTTTAGTGGTGACCACGGTTTGGCACAATTACTTAATGTAGAACTCGTCAAAGAAAATGTGAGCAATGCTTTTATTTTAAGACCTGAAAAATCCATTCAAGATATCCGTGTTGATGAATATATTAAACCCTATGAACAGAACTGGTTTTGGGCGATTGTACTGAAGGATTGGAAGCGCTATTTAGATGTGATGTTTGCTTCATTAATGGCCAATATACTTGCATTGGCGACAATTTTATTTTCAATGAACGTTTATGATCGAGTCATTCCAGCACAGTCTGTTCCAACTTTATGGGTCTTAGCTGGTGGTGTACTACTTGCTGCAATATTTGAATTTTGTTTAAGAGTTGCCCGTATTTATTTATCCGACATCATTGGAAAACGTGCAGATCTAAAAATTTCAGATAAGGTGTTTGGTCATGCATTACGAATTAAAAATAAAGAGCGATCCAAATCGACAGGTACATTTATTTCCCAAATACGCGAGTTGGAGGGCGTACGTGAATTAGTAACTTCTACGACTATTTCAGCAATTGCTGATCTGCCTTTTTTCTTTTTATTTTTGGTAATTTTTTGGCTCATTGGTGGGCAGCTTTTTTGGGTAATGGTTTTAGTTGTGCCATTGATGCTTATTCCTGGCTTTTTGATACAGAAACCGTTGGCAAAATTAGCAGCAGAAGGAATGCGTGAAGGTGCTATTCGCAATGCAACGCTTGTGGAAGCTGTTCAAGGCATTGAGGATATTAAGCTACTGCGTGCAGAGTCACGCTTTCAGAATCAATGGAATCACATGAATGAAGCTGCTGCTGACATTTCTATGCAACAGCGTAAGTTGGTTGGGATTGTTGGCGCTTGGACACAGAAAGTCCAGGGTTTGACATTTGCAATAGTGGTACTGGTTGGGTGCTTTGCTGTAATGAAAGGGGAAATGACCACAGGTGCGCTTGTCGCGTGTTCAATTTTATCATCACGCATGCTAGGACCAATTGCACAGATTTCAGGAGTTCTAGGTCGTTTTCAGCAAGCTAAAGTTGCAAAGACGAGCTTAGATCAGCTTATGAAAAAACCTGTTGACCAAGCGCCGAATACACATTTAATTCACAGACCAGCTTTGAATGGACATTATGAACTTAATAATACGGTCTTTAAATATAGCGAAGATAATGCAAAACCTACACTGATTATCTCAGAACTGGAAATCAAGTCTGGTGAAAAAATTGCAATTCTAGGGCGTAATGGTGCAGGTAAATCTACGCTATTACAGCTGTTATCAGGAATGCAGGAGCCTGTTCAAGGGAAAATCAAATTAGATGGGGTCGACTTGAGGTTGATTGATCCTATGGATGTACGTCGAGACATGGGCTTACTCAATCAAAATGCACATTTATTTTTTGGCTCTGTACGTGAAAATTTAACATTAGGCTCACCTTTAGCGACTGACCAAGAGCTTTTAAATGTGCTGAAGCTCACAGGAGCATTAAGCTTTGTACTCGATAAGAAAGAAGGTTTAGATCACCAAATTCTAGAAGGCGGGATAGGTTTTTCTGGTGGTCAGCGTCAGGCTTTACTTTTGTCACGATTATTACTTCGCCAACCCAATATTTTATTACTTGATGAACCTACAGCTGCCATAGATGACGTTTCTGAAAAACAGCTGATTGAGAACCTTAAAGGCTGGTTAGTACATAAAACTTTGGTCATTGCCACACATCGCCGGGCAGTGTTGGAACTGGTGGACCGTATCATTGTGATCCATGATGGAAAAATTGTTATGGATGGTCCAAAGGAACAAGTATTAGCTAATACCGTCTCTAATGGAGTACGTAGCGCATCATGATGAGAAAATCTACAAAAATGCAAGAGACTGTAAAGGTGAAACAACTAGAACCAGCTTTACCAAGAGCTAGCTTATTTATTTTGATTATTTGTGTTGGTCTTCTGGCTTTATTGATCTGGGCATGGCTTTTTAAACTTGAAGAAGTCTCAACTGGAGTGGGTAAAGTGATTCCATCTTCTAAAGAGCAAGTTATTCAGTCACTTGAAGGGGGAATTTTAACGAAGCTTTATGTGCATGAAGGCGAAATTATCCAAAAAGATCAAATACTGGCCCAGCTTGATCCGACTCGTTTTGCATCCAATGTGGGTGAATCAGCATCTTTACTTCTTGCGTCTCAAGCAACAGCCGCGCGATTACGCGCCGAAGTAAATGGGACTGCTTTAGTCTTTCCAAGTGAATTATCAAAAGAACATCGTTTAGTTGAGGAAGAAACCGCTCTGTATTACTCGCGGCGATCTAATTTGGAAGAATCCTTGGCTGGATTAAAGCAGGCACTTACTTTAGTGGAACAAGAACTAAAAATGACAGAACCTTTAGTTGCAAAAGGTGCAGCAAGTGAAGTCGAAGTTTTAAGGCTTCAACGTCAGGCGACGGATTTGCGTAATCAGATGAGTGACGTGAGGAATCAATATTCAGTGAAAGCGCGTGAAGAACTGGCAAAAGCGAATACAGACATTGAAACTCAATCTCAGGTCGTAAAAGGGAAGTCGGATGCATTGAGTCGAACCCTATTTAAATCACCGGTGAGAGGGATCGTAAAAGAGATTGATGTCATGACTATTGGTGGAGTGATTTCTCAAAATGGCAAATTAATGACGATTGTTCCACTCGATGAAAAACTTTTGGTTGAAGCACGTATTTCACCAAGAGATATTGCCTTTATTCATCCTGGACAAGAAGCGCTCGTAAAAATTACTGCATATGACTATTCTATCTATGGGGGATTGAAAGGAAAAGTTTCCATTATTTCACCAGATACCTTGAAAGATGAGGTTAAGCAGGATCAATTTTATTATCGAGTTTATATACGGACTGATTCAGACAAATTGGTCAATAAAGAAGGGAAAAAATTTAGTATTACTCCAGGTATGGTTGCCACAGTGGATATAAAAACTGGTGAAAAAACAGTTATTGATTATTTGATTAAACCATTTAATAAAGCACGAGAGGCTTTAAGAGAAAGATAATATAAATTAAAAAAGTGTTAGTTCTATTTCTATCTAGCACTTTTTTATTAAAGTATAAAAATAATGATCATTAAAAATGTTTTGATTTTTTTAAAAATAGATAAATATTACTAATTTTAAAATGAGTATTAAAAATGAGAGATATATTGTTTTAATTTGAATATCATTAAGAAAAAAAGCTTTGGGCTAATGATTGGTTTTTTGATATATTTAAAGATTTAATAATATTGCTAATATTTTTTTAAATAATAAATTTAGACCGCATTCGTATATATTTATTTAATATAAGCATATAATATTTTTTCAATTAAGTTTTTCGCTATTGTTTATTTAATTTTTCTTATTAATTATTAATGTATTGTATTTTAAAAATTCTGCTAAAATAAAAAGGCTAGGCAACCTATCCAGCTATTATCTTTAGCTAGAATTATATGGAGTTTATTATGTTGCATTTTCATGGAAAGTTATGTTTGATATTAGTGAGCACTTTAATACTTTCAAGTTGTAAAGATGAAAATGGAAACTATAGTGTAGGTGTGAGTTTGGGCGGAACTGGAAATGGAGGAATTTCTGTTGGTTCAGGAAATCCTATACCTGGACCACAACCTGAAGTCAAACCTGATCGCATGGAAGATGATGTAGAATTAGCAGTAGCCTATCCTAATCCCATTACCCAAAATTGTCATGATATTGAAAGAAGAATAAGGTTTGTCAGTCATTATTCACCATATGTTCCATTGCAGAATGGAGATAGACAAGACTTATTTGGCATAAATAGTAAGTCACTCCCACCAATTAGGTTTAAGTTGGAAGTAACTATTAAAAATAATTCAGATTCAAAATATTATGAATATATCGATAGCTGTAAAGCTGCATTTCAATTAGTCGGTTCAAAAACAGAAAAAATAAATTCTACTGACTATTGTTTAAATGATGAAAGTGTTAATGAGTATCAACCCAATGAGTCACGAAAGTTTTATTATACATTTAACTTACCTAATATTTTACAGAATTGGACAGTAAGTTATAATGCTCAATATTCAAAGAAATTTTATGGCTCAGCTTTTGAGGAAGATAACTTAATTGAGCGTACTCAGTGTGATCCGTTAAGCATTCAATTAATATTAGATGAATATGTTTCTTCAAGAAGTGATGCACCTCAAGCACCCAATAAAAATAATGATACAAATAGTGATGATTCAGATTCTTCAAGTGTACCTCCTATTTTTGGTGGATTTGACTTGGGAGAGTAACTGATGGCATCGATAGATAGATTTTTCAATCACTTTGGGGTTTTATTTATATTTAATAAAAAGGTTTTTTATATTTATGTTTAAATCTTTTTTCCCTAATCCAAGATTATTTTTTGGCTCATTGATTTTTTGGATATGTATCAACTTTTTATTGTGGAATGCTGGAGGGGATTCTTTTGGGGAGTATATTGGATTACCAATTGGATATGCAACTGCTGAGTTGCCGATAAATGTCACACGATTTTGGTCTTTTCAGTTTCTATGGTTTTATTTATGGTTTGCTATTTCAACTATATTGTTTGCCTCTTTTTGGAAATGGAAAGCTAATCATATTTGGCAAAATTGGTCAATTTTAGGATCAGCATTTATACTTTTTAATGTATGGTTTAGTGTACAGGTTAGTGTTCTTATTAATGCTTGGTATGGTCCTTTTTGGGACTTAATTCAAACTATGCTGAGTAATGGAAAAGGAGATATATATGAACTGTATGAAAGAATCTTTATTCTATTATCTATTACAATGCTTGCGGTTACAGTTGCAGTTCTTAATTCCTTCTTTGTAAGTCATTATATTTTTCGATGGCGTACAGCGATTAATTTCTATTATATTTCGTACTGGGCAAAATTACGTCGAGTTGAGGGAGCCGCTCAACGTGTTCAAGAAGATATTATGCGTTTTACGATAGCATTAGAGACTTTGGGTGTTGGACTAATCAAAGCAATTATAATTTTATTAGCTTTTTTACCGATTTTAGTACAGCTTTCTGAAAAAGTAAGCGTTCTACCAATCGTTGGTGAAATCAAATACTCGTTGGTTTGGGCAGCCATAGGATGGGCGCTTTTTGGGACAATGTTATTAATCGTTGCAGGAGTTAAACTTCCAGGTTTAGAATTCAATAATCAAAAAGTTGAAGCAGCATACCGTAAAGAATTAGTATATGGTGAAGATTATTTGGAAAGAGCTAAACCTCAAGATTTGCATGTTTTTTTTAATGAAATACGAAAAAACTATTTTCGAATGTATTTAAATTATGTTTACTTTCATATGGCAATTCATTGGTATGCGCAGCTAGATATTTTGTTCTCTTTAGTTATTTTATTTCCATCAATTGTTGCAGGTGTGATTACTTTGGGTGTACTCAATCAGATTAGTCATGTTTTTGATAAGGTACGAGAATCATTTCAATACTTAATAAATTCATGGAAAATTGTTATTGAAATTATATCAATATATAAAAGGTTAAGTTTGTTTGAGTCTATTATTGATTGAAAATTAGGAGGTAAATCTGATATTTGAACGGACTCAAGGAATAAAATTTTTGCGGAAGTCACTTTCTAATCATCTAGTTTATTTATCTATCTTTGTATCTAATTCATTCTTAAACTAATGAAATTATGCTTATTAGGATAGCATCCAGGCAAAATGGGGAAGGTCTTTAATTTTGAGGCTTTGTTGTAAAGATTTAGCAGATAAAATATCAGTTTGAATTTGATCCAACACTTCACACCTAACAGATCAGCAACAAACGATACTCCCCATCACTTTCAACAGGTGCTCGATGTACACAAGGCAACACTTGCTGTGTTGGGTGATCCACTGCCAAACGCCAGAGATGACCTAAGCCTAAGTTGATTGGTACGGCATTGGCTTTAGGCTGATAGTGCAAATCAAAAAAACAGTCTTTTAAAAAGTTTTCAAATTCCGCTGCTGACCCATCATTAAGTTTTTTAAGTTTTTCTCGAATTTCTGGAACATGTATTTTCTGTTCAGCCTGAGCGTTCGGTAAAATATCACTAGACGCACCATGATAGGTACATAAAAAAGTATCCGTTTCAATCGGCGAGCGGTCAACATGGAAGGAATACACATCAGTCGAAATGAAATCTAATTCCTCATCACGTTCGTAATATTGAATAAGGTTGAGCGTAGGTGATGCGCCAAGCAGAGTTAATTGTTCTATGTCATTTAAGATGGTTTTTCTTGCAAGTTTACCTTGCTCAGTGAGTTCTAAAGCAAGAAGTTCTTCCTGTGAAATTTCAGTAATATTTTGTTTGGATATAAGCTTGGACACAATCTCTTTAAAATCACCAGCTAAATTTCTGTGCCAACAGATTGCATTAGTATCCCCTTGAAAATTTGTATTGATCAGCTCTTCAAAACTGGAAGTGAGCTGAATTTGGATGCTGTCTAAAAATGAATGGGTCATATGGATGGATCGTAACAGGCAACAAGATTGAAGGCTCACTACCTAGTTGAACAGAGGTTAAAGTAAAGTCTGAAAGATGTAAAAGCGATCAAAATGATTCAGTTATCGGTGATGAGCATTTTAAAGCCAGCTTTGGAAATACGGTTAAAAGCAAATGCTTCATCATATTCACTATCAAGTATCACTTTTCTGGCACAAATGCTGAATATCTTTACATGCCCATTTTAATCTATTTCAGTGCGATCATATAGTCTGCAGCATACATAATCATTTATTCCTTTTTGCGCTTTTCAAGAAATCGACCAGCCAGTAAGCCGATTTCAAATAAAAACCACATTGGTACCGCCAACATAATCATCGAAATTGCATCTGGCGGCGTGACAAACATCGCAATAAAAAAACAGCCCACAATGATAAAACGACGCTTCTCGATTAAATTTTGGGTATTGACCACACCGATAAGGATCAGCAATAAAGTGATAATAGGGATCTCAAAAGTCAAACCAAATACTAAAAATAGCTTTAAGCAGAATGTGAGATAGCTATTGATGTCGGTCATAGGGGCTACTGTTTCAGGAGAAACAATGATAAAGAAATGCAGAATTGACGGTAAAACCAAAAAGTATGCAAAGGCGATACCTAAATAAAATAGAACAATGCTACCCACCAACAGTTGAGTTTAAGCATATGTTTCATTCAACAAGTTACACATGCTTAAAATCATTGTCTCAGGTATTTTTGTCGTCATTGTTCAAGTGTTCGAAGTGGATGCATACCATTGACCATCCCCATAAAAGGTGGATAGATCGAATAACCAACCAAGGCTTGAAGCTCAGGTGAAAGCAACTTTACAGTTTCTTTAGACAGTTCCAACAGATAGTTTTCCTGTTGCCGAACATATGCTTCACAGTACTGATGTGTAACTGCAAAACGTGAGGCTTTGGAATGATTTTCACCACCACCGTGCCAGGTTGTTCCAAGAAAGAAGACTACGGAGCCTGCAGGCATGATGGCAGGGATCGCTTCTGTGCTTTGAGCAATGCGATCACTTCCCCAAAGATGGCTTTCAGGAATAATGACTGTGGCGCCATTGTCCTCTGTAAAATCATCAATTGCCCAAATACTTGCTGCACCAAGCGGCTGCCGTGGACGGGGTAGGCGATAGAATGCATCATCATAATGTAAATGTTGGGCGACTTCTTCGGGTAGGATATTGATCATTTGGCTCTGTGAAAGCAAAAAACCAGGTTCAAATAATCGATCCATAAGTCCAAGAATACGGGGATGCACTGCAAGTTGATCAGTCATTCTGGTCTTGGAAAGCACATTATAAACACGTTGGGTTTGATGTCCTTCAAATGAGTTCCGTCCAGTTTGATTCAGTAAGGCGAGACCTTCTTGTTTAATTTTGCTGCAAATTTCCTTGGGAATTAAATGATTGATAATGACGTAACCATCACGCATCAATGTTTCAAAATCTCGCTCAATTTCTGATGTGTTTCTCTCTGAGCCAGATTGCAATTGTCGATGTGTTTTTGCATGATCTTGTTGATTATATTTGTGGATATCTAACTTTTCAGACATATAACGCTCCCTATTAAAAGATCGGCTGGATAGACAATCAATATGCTAATCTTGTGATGTATTGATTCATCTAAGGTTGCTGGAGTTGCAGGGTGTTGCTAATCAATTGCCAAAGCTGATGTAGTAATTCAGTATTGGATGGTCTTTCTTTCGCGAGAATGGCTTGATCTATAGCCAGGTGAAGACCTCCCATCAGCATCGCTACAGTTGTTTTGGGGTCGAGGGCTGAACTGATTAATCCCAATTTTTGTCCTTGAGCGATATTGCGTGCACCTTGTTCTATTAAGGCGTCTATATGGGCACGCTCGATGTCAAGCACTTCAGGCTCACGCGCCAAACGACCTGCAATCAGTGGTGCCAAAGGGTGCTGATAGAAATAATCTATAATTGCTTTAGTACGTGCTTTTTCTCTTTCGCGCCATTCAAGATTTGCAGGGATTCCATCCCCTAGAGCAATTTCTCTTAATGGTTCATAGAATTGATCGACAACTGCTGCAATTAAACCTGTTTTTGAACCAAAGTGGTGATAGGTAAGTCCAGCTGAGGTATTTGCTCTTTTCGCAATCGCACTGATTTCCACATGTCCATTATTTGCAATCAACTCTTGTTCTGCGGCTGTAAGGAGTCTTTTGTAGGTTTGTATTTTTTTATCACTCATTTTTGATTACCTAGAAATTTGAATTGAATTGAATTGAATTCAATTTAATTTAATCTCAAGCAAGGATCAAGCATTTCTCTTTGTTTTTTGAATTACATTTTTGCAATAAACTTGATGATATTTGATCTAGAAAAATAATAAGCTGCTATGAAAGAATTGTTGTCAATTATGTGATGTATTTCTAATTGATCATAATTGGGTGTTGAATGGTGACCATTATTTGAAATGTTGAAATGAAAATTTTCTTTCTAAGTAATTGAAACTAAAAATATGTTGATTGTCTGTCAATCAAGAAAACTTAATTAAAAATCACAACAATAAGATTTTTAAATCTAAAAAACTTCTCATTAAAAATTAAGGATTAATTCATGAGTAAAATTGGAACCGGCCCACAAATAGGGACTTTAAGCGCGGATTGTATAAGAAAATTTACGGTTCACTTTAGACGTCCATATGAAATTGGTCGACCTTCAGACCGTTATCATGGAGAGTTCGGGTTTGATTGGGTGCGTGATGAATATATCTATCCTTTGCTTAATATTGAAGGGAAAAAAGATACGGTTATAACCATTCCAAACCACAGCTAGCTTTATCGAGTTATGTATAGTAATACGGAGGATACTTCTCATCTTAAAGATAATTTTTCGTATTTTCCATCTTGGCTTTATTTTTTTTCTTCAAACTATAAAGGAATATATGGCAGTGAGGAAATAAATAAAGATGGTGTATGTTTAGATATAGAAATTCATCAGCAATTTACTGACAAAAATGACCAGGGAATGATTGATGAAAAAGAACCTCTTACAGATAATGGAACCATTCTAAAGTTTCAGGCTTCGAGTCAGTTCATCACACTATCAACATTTAATAATAACCAAAATGCTCAGACAGTATTTGAAAATAAAAATAGTATTGAATATAAACCCTTATGTGAACCTTTAAGTAGCTTCATCAACACAAAACGAGAATTTAAACAGCTGGATGCTCGTGAAGACATAACAATAGTTAATGGTAAAACTGTTAAAAAAATTGTAGAAGTCAATAAATATACTTATAAAAAAAATAATGCAATTACAATTCGTTGTTCGGGTGAAGTATTAAAAAAAAACGAATACATTAAAGTTACCGCATCACGAAACGGATGTTCGGATAAAGAGATTGGGGTTATATATTGGTCAAAATTCTGCGATCAGCGTCATTAGTATGGTTGAAGTTGATGTTAAAGTTAAAGGAGAAATTTTAGAAAAACCCAAAAACTATGAGTGGGAACTTAAAAACAGATATTTTAATCAATCCCTGATGGTATTTAAGGTTGTGAAAAGAGAACTTTTTGATTTAGATTTATTGTCAAAAACAGATCCAGAAGTCCGAAGTTTTGTAAAAAAATGGTGGGAAGATGAGTTAAAGACCAAATATGAAATCCAATACTTAGAAAATGTAACTGGTGAAAATGAAATCAAGGAAAATAATTTAAAAAGGAAAAAAAAGTTTAATCTAACTGAGGCTATTTATTCAGAATTTATAAGAGAGTTAAAAGAACTCTATTGGCGTAAAATGTGGGCAGAATTACGATCGCCATATGGTGATTTAGAAAGAAGAACATTTATTTTTTTCACACCAATTCGTATAAGAGCTGTACCACCTGAAAATCGAAATGATAACTGGGGTGGAATATCAGGAAGTGCAAGTTTTAAAGCTTATCCAAGCCTAAACTCCTTTAAAGGTGAACTTTCTAGTCAATATGAGTTTGATAATGCTATTGTTTTCTTAAAAGATGGTGTTGAACAAGGCTTTTTGGAAACGTATGCGCATGAGCTTGGTCATGCATTAGGATTATCGCATATTTTTGAATATGGGGAATTATTTGAATCGTATCAGGGATATACGGATAATTTAATGGATTATGACTATACCACAAGTAATACTGTATCTAAGTTTAAAAATAGAGTGAATATATTATCTAAATATCAAATTGATAATATTCGTGTTAATCAACGTATTACAGGTATATTATGGATTTGGGTCGGAAAAGAGTCTAATTATTGAACTGTAAGAAAACACAAACAGGCTTATTTTTCCTCATAAGCCTGTTTTAAATTAGTTTGATTTATTCCAAGTCATTATTTTGAATAATCCAAACATCAAGCAAATCCAGATTGGAATTAAAATGACGGATTCTTTAAAGCCTTGTGTCCACATGATATATAAAATCATCACAATAAAAGACAAAACCAGATAATTACTGAAAGGGGAAAATAACGCAGGGAATTTAGCCTCAGTGCTTGTGATTTGAGCAGCTCTTTTAAATTTTAAATGAGTAAAGCTAATGATTGCCCAATTTAAAACCAATGCGGCAACAGCCATATACATCAGATGGCTCAAAGCTTGTTCTGGTATAAAATAGTTCAGTAACACACAACCGAAAATAAGAATAGAAGAAAATACCACCGCGGGCATTGGTACGCCTTGTTGCGTTACTTTGCTAAAGATCTTAGGTGCATTACCTTGAACAGCAAGTCCATGGAGCATACGGCTATTTGCATACATACCACTGTTATAAACAGAAAGTGCAGCAGTCAAAATAATAAAATTGAGAAGATGGGCTGCCCATTCAATACCAAGCTGACTAAAAATCATCACAAACGGACTTTTATCCAAACCGCCCAAATCAAGTTGATTCCATGGAATCAAAGACATAATGATCGCAAGCGAGGCAATATAAAAAACGAGAATGCGAAAGATCACTTGATTGATGGCTTTAGGGATACTTTTCTCTGGATTTTCTGCTTCCGCCGCAGTCATGCCAATCAACTCAATGCCACCGAAAGCAAACATCAAAAAAGCAAGCATGTAGAACAACCCAGAGAATCCGTGCGGGAAAAACCCGCCGTGTTGCCATAGATTGCTGAAACTTGCTGTTGAGTCCGAGCCTGCTGTAAGCAATAAGTATAATCCAAACACAATCATTGAAATGACGGCAGTCACTTTGATAATCGCTAGCCAAAATTCTGACTCGCCATAAATTTTTACATTACCAAGGTTTAGGCATGTCACCACGACAAAGAAAAATAAAGTTGAGACCCAAGCAGGGATATGAGGCCACCAATAGTGAACATATTTGGCAATTGCTGTCAGCTCAGTCATCGCCACTAAAATATAGACCACCCAATAATTCCAGCCTGATAAAAAGCCGGGAAAGTTTCCCCAATATTTTTGTGAAAAATAACTGAAAGAACCTGCAACAGGCTCTTCGACGATCATTTCACCCATTTGACGCATAATTAAAAATGCAATCAAACCCACAATGGCATAACCCAAAATAATTGAAGGACCAGCAGATTGGATGGCTTGTGCTGAACCTAGAAAAAGACCTGTGCCAACAGCACCACCCATCGCGATCAATTGGATATGCCGGTTTTTAAGTCCACGTTTTAATTGGGGAGAGGAATGGTTCAAAATAGGACGCGCTGATTCAAAAAGAGCTATTGTAATCGAATGGTTATCGATCGCCTAGTTTGAAATCATGATCAAGAGGTCGAAAATCTAAGCGCTAAAAAAATAAAGAGTAAATATTGTTATTCGATGATCCCTGTTATCAAGAAGCTGCTCAATTTGACAAGTTATAGGTAAATGAGTGAATCAAAATGATTTAAAGCTATATAGCACCAAAAATCTGTTTTCTGAAGCTAATGGTTCAGATGAAGTCGATCATGGTACTTGAGCATTTACTATTGTGATATTTTATTCACTATAGTAAATTAAAGACATGCCTTTATAGGTAAGAACATATTTCATTGCACTGTATTTGATGAGAAAGAAGTTAAAATGTTAAAAATTCGCATGTCACGTCCCGACGAAACCAGTCAAGTGATTGCAATCTGGCAAAGTTCAGTTGATGCAACACATCATTTCTTGTCTGTACAAGATCGTCATGATATTGAGAAAGAAGTGGTTGGTTTTTTTTCTGAAACACCAGTCTGGCTTGCTGTAGATTCAAATGACCATGCTTTAGGATTTATGTTTTTGCATGATGGTCATATGGAAGCATTGTTTATTGATGCCAAGGCACGTGGGCAAGGTGTTGGTAAGTTATTGTTATCACATGCTTTAAAGATGTTTCCACATTTAACCATTGATGTGAATGAACAAAATCAACAAGCTATTGGCTTCTATCAATATATGGGATGTCAGGTTATTGGACGATCTGAGCGAGATGGCCAAGGTCGAGAGTACCCGTTATTGCACTTAAACATAAGTTCAAAAGTCCTTGAGGGCTTTTGAGTTTTTTCGATGTAGCTTGCTGAAATAAAATAATGCAGGCTGAGATCAATACAAGTAAAAGTCTAAGTTTTTTTCTGGCTAAATGTTGCCACATAAATACATGGCATCTTTTCATCAGGATTCTGTAGATGACAGTCGACAGGTGTGGTTAATGCAATACAATCCCCTGTATCCAAGTGAAATGCTTGTGTATCAATTTGAAGATCAAGCTGACCACTTAAAATCCACAACGTTTGACCACTCAGATGTTCATAAGCTTGAGCAGGAATAGACAATTTTCCCTGTGGTGGAATTTCAATTTTAATTATCTCTGGATCTGCACCCGCAGGCGAAATTGACCAACGTGTAATACCAAGTTGATGATCTGTCCAAAACTGTTGTAAATGCTTTTTTGAAAGCAGCACATGATGATTTTGGCTCTGTTCAACTTCTGCAAAAAGTTTAGATAAGGTAATACCCAAAGCACCCACTAAGCGGCTGAGTATGTTGGCACTTGGACTGGACGTACCACGTTCAACTTTGCTGATCATAGCTTGACTAACGCCAGAATGCAGTGCAAGTTCAGCAACAGTCCAGCCTTTATTTTTACGTTGTTGAAGCAATAAGCGAGCAATCTCAGTATCCACGATCTGATTATTAGCTTTCTCAACCATCATATAACCTTTATAACTAAGCTTGCAGAATATGCATGAGCAACTTGATTTCTGCTTTCACTAAAACAATATGTAAATAGCTGACTCATCATAGATGATTGGCGTGTCATTCTGAAAGGATATGAGTGAAAAAAAATGATCACTCACGCATTGTCATATAGGATTTAGAATAACTCATCCAATAAGATGTAATAATGAATTTTGTCATAGTCAGGTGTTATCTCCAGTTCATCAAACAACATCTCAGGATCAAAACCGGGATAAGCAATACCCGAATAAACTCCAGAGAAATTGTGCTTTAAGCTTCGATAACAAAGTGCAATATCTTGATAGCGGTCAGCAATTCCACTTCGACCCAAATCAATAAAAGCACTGATGCGATTTTGATTGATAAAAATATTGGGTAGGCAAAAATCACCATGTGAAAAAACCAGATCTTCGTTTGGTCGGTGATCCTTTAACCATGATAAAAGTGCCTCTGGAGATTCAAATCCTGAATCTCCATAAGTACCTTGTTCTGCATCTTCCGTATTATATGTTTTATTGCGAACATTTTGTTCTGCAATCATTAGCTTATGGTTTAAGCAAAAGTTGTACGGGCAGTTTTGTATAGGCACGTTCCATAACAACTTTAACCCTTGAGCAAGTATTTTTACCAATTGATCAGGTCGATTTAACCAATAATCTGAGCAAGCGAATTCACCTTTTGCACGGCTCATCAGTAAATAGTTATATTCTGTTTCTTGAATAGATTGTAAAATTTGAGGGACAGGAAGTTTGTCAGCTAACCAGTCTAACATTGTATGTTCGTGATTAGATTCATCTCGATGCGCTTCAACTTTTAAGACCATGTCTTCATAGAGTAGAATATTGGCATTCGACAATCCCACTTCATCAATAACAGCTTGTTTTTGTTTTAAAATATCTTGAATGGCTTGAGGTAGTTTTTCATATTCCATCCGAATACTTTCTCCAATTTAAGTTTTTACTTTGAGTAAATTAAACCCTCACCCGCATTGGATTAAGCTGTAAATGTTTATCGGGTTATGGTTTACATGCGAACTTGGATTATTTTAACTGCTGAGTATTTTGACACAATACTTTGATTTTTTTGATGTTAGCTTCAATAATCCGTTGAGAGATAAGTTCTTCTCAATGATAAATGCACAATAACGCGAAAACATAAGAATGCAAAAGGATTTTGAATTCCTATGTCCGTATGGTGAAAAAGATCAATGTTCTTTTTAAATCATAAACATTTAAATCACTTTTTAATCCAGTCCTTTCACTTTTACAGGGGTGGGTAAATACAGTACCACCTGCGCATCTTCAACGACATCTAGGCGCAGGATAGTGGACGCGTTTAATTCATCCAATAACTGGCTCAATGGTCCACCATGTCGAATGAGTTTGACTCGTTTAGGAAAAAGTTTCTGAGCAAATCTAACCGGATTCGAGAGCACTAGAGTTTGATGCCATTGTTGGTCCACTCGGTGCAACATGGTGGTTTTAGTTATTTTAGATTCAGATTTTACTTGCCTTAATCGCGGTGTATTGGCGCTTAAGCTGAGATCGGTTTGACCTGTAATAGTTGTGAGATCTGCATTGACTGTAGCAGCATTGATGTTGACATTGATTTGAGTGAGCCATTTAGGCAGTTGATAGCCATATACTCCTCGGATACGTGCAATTTCTGTATCTACAGGAAGTGCAAGAACATGTGCGTAGAAATGTCGTTGTCGCATTGATCGGAATAACTCTATTACAGGTGAGCCTTCTGCTTTAGGCGGACGTACAACAATTGCGACTGAAACCTCGTTATAAGGATCATTATCACAGACATCATAATGAAAAAATGTCAGTGCCACCAAACCATAGCCAGGAAATGCCTGTAGTGGCTCTAGGGGGACGGGAAGTTTCTGTTTAAGCTGTTGGAATGGTGCTAACATCAGCACTTGTACATGCGCAGACCGATAATAAAAGTTTGGTGCCCAGACCAAGCCTACCCTAGATGCTATTTGTGTTTTAGGAATTTTACGAAAAAAATCAATATTTCCCACGGCAGGGTCTTTGGCGACTTGATTCAAATCGGGATTCATTCTAAAGCGATCATAATACCCGCCTAAAGGTACTTTAACCTTGTATTGTCCAAATTCAACTTCAGTCAACTGCTTATCGGTATTCATCTTCGTTCACCTTTATGGGGTAGCATGGCTAAGCAAAATCAGCAGAATCGCTTAGGGACTTGATGCAATAACTATAAGTTTGAAGTGGACTTTAAGGTCAAGCTGAGAAATTAAAAGAAATAAGCCCTTTTGAAAGCTGTTGTAGAAAAGCATGTTTAGGGTTTGTAACGTGGCAAAGAGGCCTGAAGCCAAATTTTTAAAATAAATTAAAGGAGATCAATGACCAAGCTGAAAACTGACATCTTATGATCATTTTTTTAATTTACATTTTTGCTATCAGGCAATAACTAAAAGTGTTGACCCTGAAGTTAACTTTAATCTTAGTATTAATCAAGCAATCCAAAGGATTGCCAAGAAATGTTAGCGGTAGTCATTGATTAGAACACAGACCAACATTTGAAATATAAATCTCAAACAGGAGAATTAAGCATGGCATACGTTACAACTGAAGAGGGTGTGGAAATTTTCTATAAAGACTGGGGGCCAAAAGATGCTCAAGTGCTATTTTTTCATCATGGTTGGCCACTGAGCTCTGATGACTGGGATACACAATTATTATTCTTTTTAAATGAAGGTTTTCGTGTCGTTGCGCATGATCGACGTGGTCATGGGCGATCAAGTCAGGTCTGGGATGGGCATGACATGGACCATTATGCTGATGATGTTGCAGCAGTGGTCGAGCATTTGGGAATCAAAAATGTCGTACATATTGGGCATTCAACCGGTGGTGGTGAAGTTGCACATTACATAGCACGACACGGGGAGAAAAATGTTGCGAAAGCTGTACTGGTGAGTGCTGTACCACCCTTGATGTTAAAAACAGAAAATAACCCAAATGGTTTGGCAAAAGAAGTTTTTGACGATTTACAAAATCAGTTATTCAAGAATCGGGCTCAATTCTATTACGATTTACCCGCAGGTCCGTTCTATGGATTTAATCGACCAGATGCAAAACCATCAGAAGCTGTGATTTTGAATTGGTGGCGACAGGGTATGATGGGAGGTGCTAAAGCGCATTATGATGGAATCGTAGCTTTTTCCCAAACCGACTTTACTGAAGATCTTAAAAAAATTTCAGTGCCAGTTTTGGTCATGCATGGTGATGATGATCAAATTGTACCCTATGAAAATTCAGGCGTACTTTCTGCCAAATTGGTTCAAAATGGAATATTAAAAACCTATAAAGGTTATTCTCACGGCATGTTGACGATTAACGCTGATGTGATCAATCCAGATCTTTTAGCCTTTATTCGTGCTCACTGAAACAACATGAAAATAAAATAGAGGCAGTGATGTCTCTATTTTTTGCCCAGATATAAAGTGAAAACAATAAATCATATCTAAAATTTACTTTAAGTAGTTGAAAATAAAATTTTTTATTTGTATTGCCGGCTGATTTTTCAGAAAATTATTTAATATATTAAATTGTAATAAGAGAATACCCCAATATCTGTTGCCACTGGTGCCTTCGAACTATAGTGAAATAGGCGTATTGATGTCGATTTTGTTTATTTATTGTTCTTTTGGAAAATTTATACATTTGTTCAAAACTCATATTTTTTTATTAAATTAATCAATAATTTATTAAAATTATTGATTTGAATACTAAAAATTCAACCAAAACTGGACATGTCTTGAATTATGTATATTTACAACTCAGTTACAAAAAAGCAATAAATTAATTAAAACTAAAATATCAATTTAAGATTTGTTTAAGATATTAAAAAATATAGAAAAAAATTTAATTCTCGAAATGATATTAAATTATATACAATCGTATCTCTTTCTTTAAAAAGTGTGACATTGTTTACATTTTTGTCTGGGTGTGCATAATACACATCGACCAACACTAATCATTTTTGTTTGTATAGGACACTTGGTATGAAAAAGATTTTTTTAGCGGCATCAGTTGCAGTTTTAGGGGTTTCTAGTGCTTTTGCAGCAGATGGTACAATTACAATTAACGGTTTAGTTACTGATAAAACTTGTGACATCGTTACTCCACAAGGTAAAGACTTTACAGTAAGCCTTCCAACTGTATCTAAGCAAACACTTGCTAAAACAGGTGATGTTGCTGGTCGTACTCCATTCACTATCAACCTGGCAAACTGTTCAGAAGGTAAAGTTGCGACTTACTTCGAACCAGGTTCAACTGTTGACTTTGGTACTGGTCGTTTAAACAACCAAAACGCAACTGCGAATGGTGCTAAAAACGTTCAAGTTCAACTTTTAGGTTCAAACAACCAGTTTATTCCAGTACTTGCTGCTGGTGCTTCTGGTGCGCAAACAAACTCTCAATGGGTAGACGTTGCGGATAAAGGTTCAGCTGATCTTAACTATTATGCTGAATACTATGCAACTGATGCTTCTGCTGCTGGTAAAGTTACAACTTCAGTTCAATATACTATTATCTATCAATAATTTTTATTGAATTGTGCAGAGCTAAAGTGGGTCAGCCCACTTAGCTCTTTTACTTTATTTTAGGTAGAGATAATCGTTATGTTCTTGAATCATTCCTTTTTTAAAAAAGGTTTACTTGCACTTTTAATTCCGTTTGGTGCAGCAAATGCTGAAATCATTATTCATGGTACACGTGTGATTTATCCATCTGATTCGCGTGAAATTACCTTACAAGTGAGTAATAACGGAAATAATCCTGCATTGGTTCAAGCATGGATTGATGAGGGGGACGCTAAATCTACACCTGATCAATCAAAAGCACCTTTTATGATTGCACCGCCAATTTCACGTGTGGAAGCAAAAAAAGGGCAGTCTTTACGTATTAGCAGTATGCCTAAAGCAAATGAGTTAAGTAAAACTCAAGAAACGCTGTTTTGGTTGAATATTTTGGATATTCCACCAAAGCCTTCCGCAAAAGATCAGAATGTTGTACCTGAGAATTTTTTACAACTTGCGATTCGTTCACGAATTAAGTTTTTCTATCGTCCAAGCGGAATCAAAGAAGATGCTGCCTTAGCCCCTGAAAAGTTGCAATGGAGCAGTAATGGTACACAGTTAACAATTAAAAACCCGACGCCATTTCACATTACTTTGACTTCGATCATGCAGGATCAGTCAGGTAAACGTGTTGACTTGCTTGCTGAAGGTTTAATGTTGAAACCATTTTCTGATGGAACTGTGAACTTAAAAGGTTCAAATGTCGCAAAAATGACTTTTACCACAATCAATGATTATGGTGGTCGTGTAGAGCGCAATATTAAATTGCCATAAGTTGGCAAGTCTTTAAATTTCACTTTGATGCGTCTTTTAAAGCACCTTTGAATAATGATGAAACACCTTTAATCATTCCATTTAACTGAGAGTAAGCGAATTAAAAACCTATTCATTTGTCAATAGGCAGACTTCTTTATGCAAAAAAATGAACAAAGCTATAAGTGGATCAAGCGACATATTCGTTATTATGTGGCTTGTGGCGTGATTACACTTAGCATTCCAGCTCTAGTTAATGCAACTGAAACTGACTTAGACGGGACAGAACAGTCTCCGACTGCTACTGAAGCAGAATTTGATTCGGCTTTTTTAATTGGTGACGCTAAAAAGATTGATGTGAATCGTTTTAAATACGGTAATCCTGTTTTACCTGGCGATTACAATGTCGATATTTATGTCAATGGAAATTGGTTTGGTAAGCACCGTATGGTGTTTAAAGCCACTGAAAATAATCAAAATGCCTATACCTGCTTTAACTCAAGCCAACTTTTAGAATATGGCGTTAAAGCAGAAGTATTAAAAAAAGGTCAAAGCACCTATCCAGCAGGATGTCAGAAAATTGAACAGTGGGTAGAAGATTCATTTTATGAGTTTGATACATCACGTTTACGTGTCGATATTTCTATTCCGCAAGTAGCGATGCAAAAAAATGCCCAAGGCTATGTTGATCCAAGTGTTTGGGATCGTGGTATTAATGCTGCATTTCTTTCTTATAATGCCAGCGCATACAAAACTTTTAATAAATTGCAGGGCGGTGAAGAAACCACCAATGCTTTTACTTCTGTAACAGCTGGGGCAAATTTAGCGGGTTGGCAATTTCGACACAATGGTCAATGGCAGTGGCAAGATCGAACAACCGTTGATCATACCTCTAAATCAAGCTACGATGCGATCAGTACCTACGTTCAACGGGCGTTCCCTCAATACCGGGGCGTATTGACCCTAGGTGAAAGCTTCACCGATGGTGAAATATTTGACTCATTCGGCTATCGCGGTGTCGATTTCTCCAGTGATGACCGTATGCTACCAAATAGCATGATCGGTTATGCACCACGTATTCGCGGCAATGCAAAAACCAATGCCAAAGTCGAAGTACGTCAACAAGGTCAACTTATTTATCAGACCACTGTTGCACCAGGTAGTTTCGAGATCAATGACTTGTATCCTACAGGTTTTGGTGGCGAGCTTGAGGTTTCCATTTTAGAAGCCAATGGTGAAATTCAGCGTTATTCGATTCCGTATGCCTCTGTGGTACAAATGCTACGTCCAGGTATGAGTCGTTATTCTGTTTCAATGGGTCAGTTCCGTGATAAAGATATCGACCTTGATCCATTTATTGTACAGGGTAAATATCAACGCGGGGTCAACAACTCAATTACAGCATATGGTGGGGTACAGTTCTCTGAAGACTATTCCGCTGTGACATTGGGGAGTGCGTTTGCTACACCGATTGGTGCAGTCGCACTTGATGTGACACATTCTCAAGCTGATTTTGAGCGCCGTAAAAGTGAAAGTGGGCAAAGTTTCCGAATCAGCTATAGTAAATTGATTACGCCTACGGATACCAATTTAACTTTGGCAGCATATCGTTACTCTACAGAAAACTTCTATAAATTACGTGATGCAATCTTAGTCCAGGATTTGGACAAAAAAGGCATAAGTTCTGCGCATGTCGGTAAACAGCGAAGCGAATTCCAGATTACACTGAACCAAGGGCTTCCAGAAGGTTGGGGGAACATGTACGTGACAGGTTCATGGGTAGATTATTGGAATCGTCAAGAAACTACACGTCAGTATCAGATCGGTTATAGCAATAGCTATCGTGGTTTGACCTATGGTTTGTCAGCAATTAATCGTAATATAGAAAATAAAGCGACCAAAGTGACCAATAATGATACAGAGTACATGCTGACTTTATCATTACCGTTAACATTTAAGAAAAGCTCGGCGAACTTAAACTCCATCATGACCCAAGATAACGCGACAGTGGGTGTGAGTGGTGTCGTAGGCGATCGTTTTAACTATGGTACATCTGTGTCGACACGTTACGGCGATAATCCAAGTGCAAATCTTAATGCACAGTATCGTACCAACTACGCGACGGTAGGTGGTTCGTATAGTGTTGCCGATGGTTATGAACAAGCGATGCTGACTGCTCGCGGTAATATTGTTGCACATCCTCAAGGCGTATTGTTTGGACCTGACCAGGGACAAACCATGGTCTTGGTCTATGCACCAGAAGCAGCTGGCGCAAAAGTCAACAATGCAACGGGTTTAAGCATCAATAAATCGGGTTATGCGGTTATTCCGTATGTTACGCCATATCGTTTAAATGATATTACGCTTGATCCTCAGGGTATGTCAGCAGATGTTGAGTTAGATGGTTCTAGTCAGCGAATTGCGCCATATGCCGGTTCTATCTCTCAAGTCAGTTTTGTGACCAAACTGGGTAAGGCAATTTATATCCACAGTATGAAAGAAAATGGTGACACTCTACCTTTTGCAGCAGAAGTGTTTGATACAAAAGGTGAAAATGTCGGTATGGTTGCGCAGGGCAGTATGGTTTACTTGAGAACCAATACAACAGCAGATACTGTAACAGTTAAATGGGGCGAAAATGCCAATGAGCAATGTCGCATTCAGTATGATGTTTCAGCGCAAGCAGCAGACAAAAAGCAAAACATGATCATGGCGGAAGGTGTGTGTCAATGAACTATAAAGTTTTAAATCCTATTCTTTTGCTTTTAGCAGGAGCGGTCAGTCCCGTGGCTTATGCTGCATGTATACCCGATCGAGGGTTTTCAACTGTAGATGTCAGCATGGCAGTAGGACGTGTGGTTGTTCGACCAAGTGATGCTGTTGGCAAAGTTTTGAAAAGAGCATCCTTTCCAATCAAACCCAATGGTTCAACATACAGTTGCGGCATTTCTGGTACGCTTGAGGCGATCCATACTCAAAATTATTCACTGAGTCCTATTGGTAATTCTGTTTTTAATACCAACATTGATGGTATCGGTATCCGTTTATATCGAGAAGCGCCTTCAGCACCGGGTTTTGCGGATTATTATCCTTATCGTCGCAGTGCATCGGGTAGACGTGTTTTGGCTGAAGGATTTTTTATTGTTGAAATTGTGAAAACTGGAACCACTACTGGCTCGGGCGCACTTGTTCCAGGTACATATAGTAGCTATCGTTCAGCGGATCGCCCAAATCCACCATGGCTAACCAGTACAGTTTATGGAAATGCGATTACCATAGCCTCTTCTTCATGTGAAATATTAGGCAATATCAATAAAACGGTAAACCTTCCAACTGTCAATAAAGCCGATTTTAAAGGTGTAGGCTCGGTACAAGGCGAACAAGCATTTGATCTCAATATCTTATGTAATGGCGGTAAGAATCCGACTGGCTATGAAGAGACCAATAAAATTAGCCTAAGCTTTGATTATGATGCTGTGAGCAGTAGCATGCAGAATGTACTCGCCAATACCAACTCAACTGGAACAAGTGCTTCAGGAGTGGGGGTACAATTGCAGTCACAATATAAAAATGCCAATCGTGTGATTGCTAAAAATGACAAACTCGAACTGGGTACTTTAAAGTCAAATGACAATATACAATACAATGTTCCAATGACTGCACGTTACTATCAAACGGCAACGAAAGTGACGCCTGGAAAAGTCCGAGCTATGGCAACCGTCACAATTGAATATGATTAATTGAAGTAAATCATATTTTGCTTCAATTATTTTTTTATTTATCCACTGGATAATCTTGTATTAATAATAAGGTTATGTAATTAATTAACTACACCATTTCTTTAAAGGGGATTGAGATGGAGTTAATTAAAAAATTAGCCTTTTTATTAATAACATTCAGTATATCGATTTTAAGTTTAAATGCATCAGCTGAGGAGATTATGTTTTACGGGGATATTGTAGAATTTACCTGTGAGAAAGATTCAAATAATTCAAATTGTAAAATGATTGATAACACTGTGGAAGCGATTAAAAATAAAGCAAACGTTGATAGTCTTAGCTTTAACAGCTTGATTGAAAAAAAAGGCAATAGCATGGTTCACCTCAATATAGAAGATTTAGAAAGTCATCTGCATAAAATATTGGTTGTAGATTATTACTAAATAGAAATAATGTTAATTGCATCACGTTTATTTTATATTTATATTGTTTTTTAGCTTTAAATACAGTTTGATTTTTAATCAGATTATATTTAAAGCTTTTTTGTTTTTTAATATTCGCGTTAAAATAAACATCATTGAATAGGTGGTACTGTTCTTTTTAAAATATCCATAAAAGTTTTTAAAATAATATTATAATTTTTTCCTTTGTGTGTAATCAGGCATATAGGTGTACTATAGTGCATAACATTTTGCATAATGGGTTTCATAAAGCCATCTACGACCCATTTTCTTGCATAATGATCAGGTAAAAATCCGATAAATTTACCAGTCAGAATAAGAAAGGCGATTCCTTCTCGGTCACTTGCTGTAGCTGAACAGTTTAATAATTGATGTAACTTCATTGCTTCAGGGCTGATGGCGTAGTTTGGAAGTACTGTATTCCATTGTTTGAGATCTTTTGGGTTGATTTTACCTTGGTGTTCGAATAAAGGGTGGTTTTCTCCGCAATATAAAAATGAATTTTCCTGATATAAATGAAAATAATCCAATCCTGAGAGTGGACTCACTAAAGGAATGGCACCTGCGTGTAAACGATTATCTAGAACACGACATTCGATATCAGACAATGTACTCATACTGATATTGATCACCACTTCAGAATTTTCTTCAGCAAGCTGCGCTAAAGATTTGGTGATATAAGCACTTTGCATGGTGACCAGATTGTTAATGATGCCAATGTTAAATTCACCTTTTAACTGATTGTGCATTTGATTGATTTTGGCGCGAAAGTCTTCAATCGAGGCAGTCAACATTTCAATATACTGTAAAACCTCACGCCCTTCATCGGTGAGTGCAAAGCCCGCTCGTCCTCGTTGGCAAAGCCGAATACCTAAACGATTTTCAAGATCACTCATATGTAAACTAATCGCAGATCGGCTAATGCCCAGAATACTTTCGGCAGCAGTAAAGCTGTGACAGTCACATACTGTTTTAAAAATTTTAAGCAACTTTATATCAAAATCAGTTACTTGGTTTAATTTCTTAGGTTTCATTTAGTTTTGCTTTTTTATATCTAAACTCAAGATAATTTGAATTTATCAAAACTATATCGCTTTGTACACTCAAGACATAACCCTAAAACAAGAAGAGTGATTATGTTTGATATAGATACTTTAACTGACCGTGACTATGCAGCGGAAGCAAGTCAATCCAATACACAGATGAATTTAAACTATCAAGCTTACTGGATGCCGTTTTCTGCAAATCGTAATTTTCATCAAGACCCCCGTTTGGTCGTTGGTGCACAAGGATCGTATTTAATTGACAGTCACGGGCGTGAAATTTATGACTCATTGTCAGGTTTATGGACCTGCGGTGCAGGGCATACCAGAACTGAAATTCAACAGGCAGTCAGTCAGCAGTTGGCAAAACTGGATTATTCACCCGCGTTCCAGTTTGGTCATCCTTTGGCTTTTCAGTTGGCTGAAAAAATTATCCAGCACATGCCGGAAAAACTGCAACATGTTTTCTTTACTGATTCAGGCTCAGAGTCGGCAGATACCGCAATCAAAATGGCACGTGCATATTGGCGAATTCAAGGTAAGCCAAGTAAAACCAAATTGATTGGTCGAGCACGTGGTTATCATGGCGTAAACGTAGCCGGTACCAGTTTAGGTGGAATTGGCGGCAACCGAAAAATGTTTGGGCAATTGATGGATGTTGACCATTTGCCCCACACTTTACAAACCCATTTAAGTTTTACCAAAGGCTGCGCAGAAACTGGGGGCGTTGAGCTGGCAGATGAAATGCTCAAGCTGATTGAATTACATGATGCTTCCAATATCGCAGCAGTCATTGTAGAACCTGTGTCTGGCTCGGCAGGTTGCATTGTGCCGCCGACAGGATATTTACAACGCCTAAGAGAGATCTGTGATCAACACGATATTTTACTGATTTTCGATGAAGTTATCACAGGTTTTGGACGTATGGGAAAATGGACTGCATCTGAATATTTTGGAGTAAGCCCAGATATATTGACTTTTGCTAAACAAGTCACCAATGGCGCAATTCCTTTAGGTGGTGTGGTGGCGAGCCGTGAAATCTACGATGCCTTTATGCAGCAGGATCTACCAGATCATGCAGTTGAATTTACTCACGGTTATACCTACTCCGCTCATCCAGTGGCATGTGCAGCAGCATTAGCAACATTGGATGTACTTGAAAATGAAAATTTAATTACTCAGTCTGCGCATTTAGCGCCAAGTTTTGAAAAACTTATTCATGAGTTAAAAGGCGCACCTCACATTGTTGATATTCGTAATTGTGGATTGATCGGTGCCTTGCAATTAGCCCCTCGGGATGGCGATGCGACAATTCGTGGTTTTGAAACAGGAATGCGATTGTGGAAAGCAGGTTTTTATGTGCGTTTTGGCGGCGATACCATCCAGTTTGGACCGATGTTTAACAGTACCGAAGCACAGCTATCTCGATTAATGAACGCCGTGGGAGACACCCTTTACCAGGTGCAATAAGTTTTGCAGGCTAGATAAAGCCAATGGGAAAATGATGATCGACAAGGAACAGTAATGAATAATTTAGAAGATTTTAGTCAGTCAATACCAGATATGGGCAGTATACAGAGTGCAGAAACAGTCGATGTTATAGGACACTTTATTCAGGGTGGCTTGATGACCAAGACGAATAAAAAGCAAGCTGTGTACCATCCAGCAACAGGCAAAGTGAATAAATACGTTGCGATTGCTGATGCTGCACTGGTTAATCATGTTGTTGAAATTGCGCAGCAAGCATTCCCTGCATGGCGTGATACACCCGTGATTAAGCGTGCCCGAGTAATGTTTAAGTTCAAACAATTACTTGAGGAAAATGCAGAAAAACTCTGTGAATTGATTGGGCAGGAACATGGCAAAATTTGTCATGATGCCAAAGGTGAATTACAGCGCGGTATTGAAAATGTTGAATACGCCTGTGGAGCACCAGAATTTTTAAAAGGTGAATTTTCAAAAAATGTCGGACCTGATATTGATTCATGGAGTGAATTTCAACCCTTAGGCGTGGTTGCAGGCGTTACCCCATTTAATTTCCCGGCAATGGTGCCATTGTGGATGTTTCCCATGGCTATTGTATGTGGCAACTGCTTCATTCTCAAACCTTCGGAAAAGACGCCATCAGCTGCATTATATTTGGCTGAATTGTTGAAAAAAGCGGGTTTACCTGATGGAGTATTCAACGTCGTCAACGGCGATAAAGAAGCCGTTGATGCTTTGCTTTATCACCCCAAAGTTCAAGCCATGAGTTTTGTGGGTTCTACCCCTATCGCAGAGTATATTTATCGTACTGCAACCTCAACAGGCAAACGTTGCCAGGCTTTAGGTGGTGCAAAGAATCACGCCATTATCATGCCGGATGCCGATATCGATAATGTTGTCAATTCCTTGTTGGGTGCTGCATTTGGTTCATCTGGTGAACGCTGCATGGCGTTGTCAGTCGCGGTTGCCATTGGAGATGAGGTTGCTGATCTGGTCATTGAAAAACTCAAGCATGAAATGCAGCAATTAAAGTTTGGTCACTATGCCGATGAGCAAAATGACTTTGGACCGCTCATTACACAAGCACATAAAGAGAAAGTAGAAGCTTTTATCCAAAGTGCTGAACAACAAGGTGCTAAAATTGTAGTGGATGGACGCAATGCTCAGCCTACAGGCTATGAACAAGGCTTTTATGTTGGTCCAACTTTAATTGATCAAGTCTCATCCGAGATGATCAGTTATCAACAAGAAATTTTTGGTCCTGTTTTACAGGTGATTCGCGTAGCAACCATGCAAGAGGCGATGCAATTGATTAATGACCATGAGTATGGAAACGGTACCTGTATCTATACGCGTGATGGTGAAGCTGCACGTTATTTTACCAGCCATGTTCAAGTCGGCATGGTGGGTGTAAATGTACCGTTGCCTGTACCGGTCGCCTATCATAGTTTTGGTGGTTGGAAGCGTTCACTGTTTGGTGACTTGTATGCTTATGGTCCAGACGGTGTCCGTTTTTATACGCGTCGCAAGACCATTACCCAACGATGGCCTTCCGCACAGATCCGTGAGGCCAAACAATTTGCCATGCCAACTTTAAATTAGCGTTGTGATCCAGAGAGAAAATCCTTGGTTTTCTCTCTTTATTTTTAATAGGAATTTAAAAATGTAATTCACACTTTGTTAAGCGCATGATCATTCAAGGCGTTGCGATAAAGCACAGTTTTGAAATGGTATCTGGTGCTGATTATTTTAAGGAATAAAATATGAATAGTGCAAAAACAACAAAATTAGGTGAAGGACTTTCCAACCGACATATCACGATGATTAGTATCGGTGGCGTGATTGGCGCAGGTTTATTTGTTGGTTCTTCTGCTGCAATTGCAAAGGCAGGTCCTGCTGCTGTACTTGCTTATATGATTACCAGCGTGATCGTATTTTTGGTGATGCGCATGCTCGGTGAAATGGCTGTAGCCCAACCTGATACAGGCTCATTTTCAACGTATGCACGTAAAGCCATTGGTCCTTGGGCAGGGTTTACCGTTGGCTGGTTGTATTGGTGGTTTTGGGTCTTAGTCATCCCAATTGAAGCAATTGCAGGGGCTGAAATTTTACATGCTTGGTTTCCACAAGTGTCCAGTGCCATCTATGCTTTTGCATTTATTATCTTACTGAGTTTTGCCAACTTCTTTAGCACTAAAAGTTTTGGAGAGTTTGAGTTCTGGTTTGCATTAATTAAAGTGATTGCAATCTTATTGTTTATTGTGATTGGTGCAGCAGCAGTATTCGGACTTTGGCCTTTGGCACGTGATGTCAGTGGTATAGGCAATTTATTTTCCAATGGTGGATTTATGCCCCATGGCATGGGTGGTGTGCTGTCTGCTATTTTAATCTCAGCATTTTCATTTTTTGGGATTGAAATTCTTTCAATTGCAGCAGCCGAGTCAAAAAATCCACAGGAAAAAATCAAACGCGCGACCAACTTAGTCCTCTATCGTATTATTCTATTCTTTGTTGTTTCGATATTTCTTGCTGTCGCTTTAGTCGATTGGCGTTCACCAGATTTACAAAAGCTGGGAACATTCCAGTATGTGTTGGTCAGTCTAAATGTTCCTCAAACCAAGCTGATTATGGATATTGTAGTATTTATTGCGGTTGCAAGTTGTATGAATGCCGCGGTCTATACATCTTCACGCATGCTGTTTGCTTTGGGGGCACGCAAAGAAGCCCCCACATTGGTCACCAGAATTAATGGTTCAGGTGTTCCTACGATTGCAGTCTTTGCTTCGACCTTTATCGGCTTGATCTGTTGTGCAGTCAATTACATGTTCCCTGGACAAGTTTTTGGATTCTTGCTTTCCACTACGGGTTCTATTGCCTTGGTAGTTTACTTGGTGATTGCAGTTTCGCAATTGCGATCACGATACCAATTGGAGAAAAAGGGTACCCAAATTAGTTTTAAAATGTGGATGTTCCCTTGGCTGACTTGGTTTGTGATTGCCGTTATCATGAGTGTGCTGTCTTATATGTTTTTATCACCACAGTACAGTTATGAAACAACCTTGTCCTTGGGTGTGACATCTGTGGTGGTCATTTGCGGTCTACTGGTGACCCGTAAGAACAAAACAACCAAAAGAGTAGCCGTACATGTAGATTAAAGGCTTGTCTACAGTAGGTTAAAAATCAATTATTGATAGAGTCATTTTTTCAAATCGTTATAATTTATCCACTTTGAAGTTTAGATTCTAAGGCAGATGAAGTGGATAAATTTTATCTAAACATATTGTATTCTGCTCAAGCGCTCATGCAAATATGGTTCGACTTCACTCAACCATTGACCAAAGCTTGGAGATGTTGAGGAAAATTTCCTTCAGCGCCAGCAGCATTCAAGTGATCAAAATATTGATACCAACCACTGGCACGAATCCCATCAAGGAGCGCTTCACGCGCCTTGGGATCGGAAAAGCGCCAAATTCCCAAATATTGATGTGGCGTACTTTGATCGATCGGAGAAACGGTTTCTGTCAGGGTCAAAACTTCAATGCCCATACTTGACAAGTTTCCTAGAGCGTCGCCAACTTTGCTTAGATATTCCATTCGTTGTTCATTTGGTAGTGCCTGCCAAGTAACATTGGGGGTATATAATTCAACAAGATAGTGATACATATTGTCTTCCTTTCCAGGTGGTTTTTAATTTTTAGCTATGTTTTATACGCTTGAAATGCTTTAAGTTTGTTGGTGAATCAGATTTTGAGTTACTTTTTCCAAAAGTGCTGAGAGTTGTATACGTTCCTCGGTGCTTAAGTTGCCAAAAATCTGGGCAATCCAACGACTATGCTGTTCAAACACAATTTTCGCTGTTTGTTTGCCTTTAGCCGTCAGATGAATTTGCAAAGCACGACGATCATCATGGTCAGCATGACGTGTGATGAGTTCATCCCGTTCTAGTCCATCCAACAAGCCAGTCACTGTTGCTCGGGTAATTCCTGCTTTCTCTGCAATATCTTTGGGAGCTAAACCTTGAGGTGATGAGTCTAGTAAGAACAGAACAACAAAACGCGCTTCGGTTAAACCATGTGGAGCAAGTTGTATTGCACAGTCATGATCAATTAACGAAGCAAGTGAAAGGGTTTGGAAACACAGTCGTATATTTTCAATGTTCGCAAAGTTTTGTTTACTCGCTTGATCCAAAAGGGCACGGTATTTTTGTTCCAGCTGCATTTTATTAGTCACCATATAGTATGGTGACTAACTATATGTTCATCCATAGTTGCTGTCAATTCAATTGAACTGAAAATTGAGTCAAAAAAAGTGAATGAAATAGTTAAATTTTTTATATTAAAAATAAATTTAAAAAGTGTTTTTGATTGTTTGTAAAGCTATATTTTACAATCTATTTTGAGTGATTGAAGAAATTCAAACGGTTGGATTGTTTTCCAATCATCATTCTTTGAGGGTGTAAAGATCAGGCAAAATAGAGATCAAACAAAATGCATTGAGCGAAATGAAGGCTAAATTTATTTAAAAAACATTGACAGAATTTTTACTTCCAGAACAGATTAACCATGGAGTAAATGCCTTGATACCTTGTTACGACTGCATTTTTAATCTACTGATTACATCTTGGATCGTATGCGACATATTCTAGGCGTTTAAAAAGATTAAAAATAAATCAACAAGGTGATATCTATAAACTTTATTGAAAAAAGAAAAAATAAGATATTCAACGTAATTTTTTAGCGCGAAATTATTAGAAATTTAAATGAAAATGATTATAATTACCGTTAAATTTTTCTGGCTGTTGTTTAATGCAATTTAATAAATCCTCCCTGACATTTTCCGTGCTTGCCACCATGGCAAGTAGTTCTTATGCACACACCGAAATTGGTTTTGAGCAGCAAGCAGATACTCAAAAACTACCCACCATCACGGTTCAAGCTGCAAATGATCAGCAAGCTTATGCAGCTAAAACCGCAAGTGCTGTTTTGAGATCGAATACGCCTTTATTTGAAACAGCTCAGTCGATTAGTGCAATTGGTCAGCAACAGATTGAACAAAAGCAGGCAAAAACTGTGGCTGAGGCTTTAGAGAGTGTGGCAGGAGTGACGTCAGGGCAATATGGTCGTCGAGGATGGGATGATTTCATTATTCGTGGACAGATTTCAAGTTCTCAAACCTTTATTGATGGTCTGCGGATCCAAGCATCGGATAATGTTTTACGTGCTGAAGATATTTCGGGTTTAGAATCAATCGAAGTGGTTAAAGGACCAACTTCGGTTAGCTTTGGTCTTGCTTTGCCAGGCGGACTGGTAAATTTAACCACCAAGCGTCCACAAGCCGAAACTGCTTATAAAGGGACACTGAGTTATGGAAGTTATGGTTTAAAAGAAGGAACGTTTGATCTTAACTATGCACCCAATAACAGTGCAAAAGGTGCTTTTCGAGTGGTTGGACGAGTATCTGATCAGGATGATCCTACAGATCATGTCTATTTTAAAAATCAATATATTGCGCCATCTTACAATTTTGACTTAGGGGATAAAAACGACCTTTCCGTCATTGCGAGCTACCAACATCGTGAATATATCCGTCAACAGGGCATTCCTTATAGCAAGGGCAATTTTAAAAACTATCCATCAAGTTTATTTTTTGGTGAACCTGATCATGGCTATGATGTGGATGTTTATCGTATTGGTGCAAATTATGCACACTATTTTGACAATGATTGGGTGTTTAAACAGAACTTTGCAATCACGAAAACCGATACGCAGGGTAATCCAATATTGGCATCAGGAACCAATACATTACCGACGATAAAACGTGCAATTAATAATCAGGATAAACAGGATTTGAACTATACCCTAGACAATAATTTGCAACGTAATTTTGAGCTTGGGAAGGTCAACTATGATGTCATGGTCGGTGTCGATATGATGCGAGAACGCAGTGATTATGCCCGTCGCACTGATATCATTAATCCTTTTAATGCGGATCGCCCAGTGTATGGGATTACCAGTACGAAATTAGGTACGCCTACTCAAGAGTTGACATATAGTCAATATGCTGGAATCTACCTGCGCAATACCATCAAGGTGGATGATCACTGGATTATTGGACTATCAGGTCGTCATGATTGGACTCAAATTGAAATTGATAACGTTTTAAAAAATACCAGTATTCAGAATTCAGATCGTGCATTTACAGGTAGCGGTTCAGTGATGTACCGCATCAATGACATGTTTGCACCCTATGTCAGCTATTCTACTTCTTTTATGCCTGTGACCGATGCAGGAGAAAATGGGCAGTTATTGAATCCGGAAAAGGGCAAACAAGCGGAAGTTGGAGTCAAATTACAGGCACTTGATCAACGTTTGCAAGGTTATGTTGCCTATTATGATTTAACCCGTAGAAATGTTACTGAGAAGGATAGTTCAGGAAACTTTTCAATTCAGACAGGTGAACAAGTCACTCAAGGTTTTGAAGCTGAAGTGGCTGCGGCAATTACCAGTCAATGGAATGTTTCAGCGAACTATAGCTATATACCAACAGCAAAAGTAACCGAAAGTGTGATCGGCACTGATATTGGCAAGCGTAGTAACCATGTACCTAAAAATGCCAGTTCATTGTCGACGCAGTATTATTTCAGTCCAGATAAACTGGGTTGGAATATTGGTGCAGGCATTCGTTATCAAGGGGCTCGTACTGCACAGCGTAATTCCGACTTCGTTTATCTGCCCAGTTATGCATTGTTTGATGTGAATGCTGGATATGAAGCTAAAAATTGGGGTGCAGGGCTGAGTATTAAAAACTTATTTGATCGAGAATATCTAGCAGGAACGACGCCGAATGCCCAATTGGTCAACTGGGGTGATCCAATGATGGTACGCTTGAATGTAAAATTTAAATATTGAACTGATTCTTCTGACACTAAGCACATCTTATTAAAGTCTGGTGCTAACTGGATGTTGTGAGTTCGGGGACTGAGACCTGAAAGTAATAGAATTCAGTCTCTTTCACTATATTTAATGCTGCTTTAAAAATTAAAGCATTTTTAAAGTTATTGGATACTGATTCGTTGCGATGATTCAACTGTTTAAGATAGATTTACCGATACATTGAACTGCAATCGCTTTCATTTGTGACGGGGGCTGATTTTATAATTTTTTACGGGCATATATTTTAAAAAATCCATTCAAAATCGTGGGCTTTAAGGGGTTTTTTTAACCAAAAGAACGAATCAGGTTTTGAATTTTTTAACCCTTCTTCAGATTTATTATTACTGGATGAACCTTTAACAGGTTTGGATCAACGCTTAAAACAGCAAATTTTACCTTTTCTTGATCGGGTAAAAACCCAGACTCAATTGCCGATGATTTATGTGACACATCACGTCGATGAGTTGGCTTATTTAAATGCGCAAGTGCTTTATATGGATCAAGGAAAAATAATCAATACTTAAAACTATTCAGCTTTGTCAAAAGACGTGCTGCTGTCTTTGTTTGACTGTTGATTTATTGCTTTGAGACCTTCGGAGGGGTATAAAATGTTACAATAATAATAATTTCTACAAACACCTTTTAAATAAAATGCATATTTCTGTGTTAATTTTATACAATGATAAGACTTCTTGAAGCAAACATATAAAAATAGCCTTCTAAAAATAATCAGTATTGAAAATCCGCCATTTCCATTTAGTTTCATACCCTCTGGCTTTATTGATTTGAGAATTATCTAGCTGATTGACATCATAAATTTATAAACAGAGAAAAGAGAAAAAGATGTGCTTTAAACATACAGTGGTTTTGACCGCTTACTTGATTGGAATTGCATGGGCTGTGCCTGTACAAGCCATGCATGAAAGCAATTTAAATAGGGATGGTTATGCATATATTCACGATCCATTAGATTATCAAACGAAAGGAGAGAAGATGGTGACTAAGAATACATTGCCAGATTTTAGCCCCACTATTAAAAATGAAATGCAATTAAGTCGATATGAAAGAGGTTGGGAAAAACTCAAAGAAATTGATGGCGAAGTAGGTGAAAAAGTCATTCAAAGTTTAAAAGATATTTCGCCTGATTTGGGTAGATACATTATTGAATACGCATTTGGTGATGTTTATTCGAGAACGGAACTTGACCTAAAGTCCAGAGAAATCGCAGTGGTTGCTGCCTTGACGGCAATGGGGAATGCGCAACCACAATTAAAAGTACACATCAATGGGGCATTAAATACGGGAAGTACTGTTAATGAGCTTAAGGAAGTCATTTTACAAATGTCTGTATATTCAGGTTTTCCAAACAGCATCAATGCAATGAATATGCTCAAAGACGTTTTAGCAGAAAGAAAAAAGCAGGGAATTTATGATGAAATAGGCAGAACAGCAAGCAAAAGTAGTCATATTGATCGATTGAAATTAGGAGAGCATGAATTATCACAGTTGGATAATCAGCAAGTTGATCGGCTAAAAACAGCTTATGCTGAATTCTCTCCCGAATTGCTCAAGTTTACTCTTGAATATGGATATGCTGATATTTTCTCAAGGGATAATTTAAGCAAGCGGTACAGACAAATTGCGACGATTGCGGCATTAACGGCTTTAGGAACAGCACAACCCCAACTCAACTTTCATATCCATGCAGGTTTGAATGTTGGATTAACTGAAACGGAGATCAAGGAAATTATGCTTTTGATGTCTGTTTACTCAGGCTTTCCCTCTGCAATCAACGGAACAAACGTGCTTAAACACGTTTTAGCAGAACGTATAAAAAACTAAAATTTTGCAAAGGGTCTGATTCAAAATTTTTAGTATGCGAGAGATCAATTTATAGCAAGCCCTTTGAAAGACTGAGTGCAAGATAAAAGTGTGTCAGGGCGCAGTAATTTGATGCAAAACAATCTATAATTGTGACTTAATTTTTTTGTTGTTTGTCCTTTTACATTTGCAATTATGTCTAAGCTTTCCCAATATTTTGCGCAAAATCAATTTTGTTGCTTGGTCGAGTATCTGCCTACAAAAAACCAAGTATTGTCTGTAAGGGAAACTTTGGCTGGTTTTCCAGCATGCATGACCTTATCCGATCGTGTCCGTTGTGATGAAGATATTGAACCCTTGATCGCTGCACAAGCCTATCCGGATCATATTGAAAAAGTTTTGCATTATGCGGGTAAGGGAAGAGATATTAATGATTTTAATCTATTTTTAAAACAGGCGGATGCAGTCGGATTACGAGATCTTTTATTGTTGACAGGTGACAAGCTAAAGAAACACCATGATGGGCAGGGGCAACATCCCAGAACCCGTTATTTAGAGTCGGTCAATGCGGTTATGGCGGCTCAACAATACGGTGGTTTCCATATTGGGGTGGCTTTCAATCCATTTAAATATACCCAAGCAGAACAACAGGCACAGTATCTAAAACTACATAAAAAATTAAATGCAGGTGCAGACTACATTATTACTCAATTGGGCTTTGACCTCTCTGCTTTACAACAGGCACAAAATTTTTTAGCTCAAGAAAAATATACTCAAAAAATTCTTGCTTGTGTGATGCCGCTGACTTTAGCGCGCGCACAATTTATGGTGAAGCATAAAGTTGCAGGTATCGTCATCACTCCACATATGCTTGAGGTTTTAGCTCAGGATCAGGTCGATCAGTGCCCAGAAAATGCGTATAAACGCTGTGCTTTGCAAATTCTAATTTGCCAGCATTTGGGTTTTGCCGGTGTACATCTTTCGGCATGCCATAAAGCAGATGAGCAAATGTATCTAGAACAGTATATTGAACAATATCGTGATCTGAATTTGTCCCAATGCGAGACGCTATGGAATCAATTATGGCAGTTGACTGATGGGGAGCAACTTAGACCAAGCGTTGTGGTTAAACGCATGAAATCATCATTGGATAAAAAGGTGAAATATCAGTTTTTAGACTTGATTCATCGTGCCATGTTTCAGTCTAGCTTTGTAAAAGGGGTGGGGCGTTATATTTTTAATGCAAGTTTTTGGAACAGAAAAGTGGCTAACAAAGTACTCTTGCAGACTGAATATTTAAGTAAACATTATTTGGTGGGCTGTGAAAGCTGTGGACAATGCCGTTTGGCTGAAACTTTGTATATTTGTCCGGAAACCTGTCCCAAAGGGCTCGCCAACGGACCTTGCGGCGGTACTGATTTAGATCGCTGTGAGTTTGGCGACAGGGAGTGCATTCATTCGGTCAAATCACGTCTAGCGTATGATGTAGATCAAATTCAACTGTTAAAAAAACAACTGATTCCAACGGTACCGATAGACGTGCGAGGAACCAGTTCTTGGAAAAATTGGTATAAGGCAGAGTAGCTAAATTTAGTGCTCTTCATCCATAGCATTACTATAAAACTTTTCACCTAATTTAATTCGATCACGACCATTTTTCATTCGCCAGCGATTGGTATCACGTAGTGAATATACACAGCCACAGTATTCCTGCTGATAAAATTCTTCTCGTTTGCTGATTTCAATCATGCGATGCGCGCCACCATTTTTGCGCCAGTTATAATCCCAATATTCAATTTCAGGATAATGTGCTGCGGCTCGAATTCCGCAGCCATTGATCTGCTGCATGTCTTTCCAACGGGATATCCCCAAGGAACTGCTGATTAAGCGAAAACCATGTTCATAGGCATACAGGGCCGTACGCTCGAAACGCATATCAAAACACATGGTACAGCGTATGCCTTTTTCAGGTTCATTTTCCATGCCTTTGGCGCGGGCAAACCAATTGTCTGTATCATAATCGCAGTCGATAAATTCAATATTGTGTTTCTCGGCAAAACGAATGTTTTCTTCTTTCCGTATCAGATATTCTTTTACTGGATGAATATTCGGATTATAAAAAAAGATCGAAAAATCAATGTCTGATTCAATTAAGCTTTCCATCACTTCACCTGAACACGGCGCACAGCATGAATGAAGCAACAATTTATCGTGCCCTTGAGGTAATTCGAGTTTTTTTCGTTCCAGTGTCATGTTGAACAATATAAAAAGTGATGGATTGAATATTGTAAAAGTTTTTATGTGATGTGGGATTGCGATTAGGTGAAATGTTTTCAGGTTAAGCTGAACGATTTTCTATTGAATATTTCAGGTCGCAGATTTTAACTCTGATATCAGTGGTTTAATTTAATGTTAATGCACTTTGAAATTAAAATATATTTTTGTACTCAACCATTTCGTCTGATTTAAAGTGAAAAAAAATAATTATATTGATCATTAGGTGAAAATAATTAAACATAAAGGCAGTGAATCAGTTATGCTATAGCGAATGGTCCGCGTCACAAACTCATCTGGTAATCATTGAATGTTAGAACTTCGACATCTAAAAACACTGACTGCTCTGCGTGAGCATGGTTCATTGGTAGCAGCCGCAGGAGATCTGTGTCTAACTCCATCGGCATTGTCGCATCAACTCCGAGAGCTTGATCAATGGTTTGGTGTTGAAGTGGTCAATCGCCGTTCAAGACCGGTCAGTTTTTCCAATGTAGGACAGCGATTGTTGAAATTGGCAGATGATATTTTGCCTCAAGTACAAATTACTCAATCTGATATTACCCGTATCGTCCATGGGCAAACTGGGCGAATTGTTTTTTCTTCAGAATGTCACAGCTGTTTTGATTGGCTCATGCCGCTGTTAAATCAATATCGGCAACAATATCCCGATGTAGACTTAGACTTTGCTTCTGGCTTTGAAGCAAACCCTCATGAATTATTGCAAACCGGTGAGTTTGACCTGTTGATTACGGCCGATCCAATCGCACTGAAAGGCATTGAATATTTCCCAATTTTTGAATATGAATCACGTTTGGTTTTGTCCCAGACCCATCCTCTGGTGCGTATGAAGGAAATAACGGTTCAGGAACTCGCAGAAGAAACTTTGGTGACCTATCCTGTAGATAAGCATCGTCTTGATATCATGTCCAGACTGTTTATTCCCGCCAATATTCAGCCCAAACATATTCGTACTACAGATCTGACACAAATGTTGATCCAGTTGGTTGCCAGTGGTCATGGTATTGCTGCTTTGCCAGATTGGGTGGTAAATGAATATGAGCAAAAAGGCTGGGTGGTGTCTCGACGTCTAGATTGTGTTGCACCTGAAGGTTTACGCCGTACCTTATATGCAGGCTATCGCATTGAAGAAAAAGAAAAAGATTATTTTGATGGCTTTCTCAAGCAACTGGATAAATTTTCAAAGAAAAGAGCAAGCTATTACTGATTGATTTAAATTATGGTCGTTTCAGATTATTAGAGACTTAGATATGGTTAAACCTGATTGCTCGTAAAATGGATCAGGTTGCTACAATGAATATGACTATTTCTCTATAAACTTGGTTATGGCTTTCTATATAAACTATGCAGCAGTGCATGAGTTTGCAAAGCTGAAAAAATAATTTGTACAGCCATGAGGAAACATTCTTTCAGAGATGATGTCTAAGTAATGTTTTCGGATTGAACAAGATTATTCAACTTGTCAAAGCAGAACCCATCTTTGATCAGACTTAAAAACATTCTGACCATTCAATTATAAATATTGATAATGAATATAAATCTGCAAAGAAATTATAATTTATCGTTTGCATTTGATTTCTTTAATCAGCAGAGCCATGACCGGATGCTTTTTTAGAATGGATTTACCTATGGCATCTATCCGTATAAACAAACTGTTTTTGACCATTAATGGCGCTTCATTTTTTTAATAAGCATAAAACGCACTCATATTGTTCAAAAAAGTATGACAGAAGCTGAAAATCGTAATACTGGATTGGCATAGCCTTTGCATTCCTAAGCTCTATAAAAAGTGATCTAGGGTTCCGATATTTGTGCAAGGCAAATATGACTGGACCGAGAGTTCGCGGTTCGCAAGAACTACACGGAGGGATAAAAGCCCGGGAGGAAGTCAATCAACTATCCGAACAGGAGTGGCTATGAATACGACAAATTATCATGATCAGAATGAGATCTGGTCTGAAAAATTACCGGGTGGGCATCACTGGTCAGGTCGCATTCCAAAAGGAACCGTACTGCAACTTAAAGCTCTAGCTAAAAATGCCAATGTATCTTTGTTCTGTGTCAATGCCAATGACAGACTTGAACGCTTCAATATGCCTGACAGTTTAAAAGGGCAACATACTGCATACTTAACACAAGGTCATGTTTTATATTCTGATTTGGGACGCGTTATGGCATCAATTGTTCAGGATGATCATGGCTGGAATGATGTGTTATGTGGTCCAAGTCGACCTGAACAAATTCAGCGCACTTTTGGAACCAAAGGTTTTCAAGATGCCCGAAACCAGATGTATCAAAATGGTTTAGATGGTTTGCTGATTGAAATGAGCAAGTATTCACTGGGGCAGGTTGATTTAAGTGCTACCCTCAATCTATTTTCAAAAGTCAGTCCAGATCAAACAGGTGCATTGAGTTACGTTGCTTCGGACAATCAGGATCAAAGCATTCAGCTACGTTTCGAAATGGATAGCTGGGTATTTTTATCTGCGGCACCACATGCTTTAGATCATTCTACAGATTATGCTCCAGCGGATATTGCTTTGAGTCTTTTTACTGCCTTGCCTTTGTCTGAGCATGATATCTGCCGGGATTCTTGTTCACAAAATCAACGCGCATTCAACAACAATGACCGTTATTTTGCACGCCATTCATTACATAACATCAATGTATAAAGGGGCAACAATCATGACCGTATTCAGTTCAATCGAGCATCGAGTGTTAGACCAAGTACTTGTGGATGAAGTGTGTCTTGCAGGTGAGGCGTGGATGGGGGAAATTAAAAAAGGACAGTACTTTCGGATTGTTGATTTGGAAGGCAATCAAGCCGTAGATACTTTGTTCATATCCGCAGAAAACCCCGCTGAACGGTATAGTGCAACTGATACTTTGGCAATCAACCAACATATATATTTAGAAAAAGGTAGCACTTTATATAGCAATCTCGGTCGTGTGATTGCCGTGATTCATGATGACAACTGCGGTCGGCATGATACCTTGGGCGGTGCATGTTCATGTGAAAGTAATACGGTACGTTATGCACATGAAACTTATCCCATGCACAGTTGCCGCAATAATTTTATGTATGCATTGGCGAAACATCCGATTGCTCAAAAACACCAACTCAATGTTCGGCATATTGGCCCAAATATCAACTTCTTTATGAATGTGCCTGTGAGCTCGGAAGGTCATCTGACTTTTGCTGATGGTATTTCCGCACCAGGAAAATATGTTGAAGTTAAAGCGGAAATGGATCTGATTGTACTGATTTCAAATTGCCCTCAATTAAATAATCCATGCAATGGCTATAATCCAACGAAAATTCAACTGATTGTCCATACTGGTACGGAGGCTTAATCATGTTTAAAAAAGTTCTCATTGCCAATCGTGGTGCAATTGCTTGCCGTGTCATACGCACACTGAAAAAATTAGGCATCGCTTCCGTTGCTGTTTACTCTGAAGCCGATCAAGATTCTTTACATGTGACCTTGGCAGATGAAGCATTTTGTATTGGTGCAGCACCTGCACAGCAGAGCTATTTGAATATTGAAAAAATTCTGGAGATTGCAAAGCAGACTGGTGCTGAGGCAATTCATCCGGGATATGGATTTTTATCTGAAAATGCGGAGTTTTGTGATCTTTGTGAAAATCAGGGAATTGCTTTTATTGGTCCAACATCCAGTCAAATGCTGGATTTTGGTTTAAAGCATACGGCACGTGAACTTGCCATACAAAGTCAAGTTCCTTTATTGCCGGGAAGTGCTTTGCTGGCTGATGAAAATGAAGCCATTACCGAGGCTACCCGCATCGGTTATCCAGTCATGCTGAAAAGCACCGCAGGTGGGGGTGGTATTGGCATGCGTTTGGTTTGGAATGAAGCTGAACTCAAAGAAGCCTTTCAAACAGTTTCATATCTCGCTCAAGCCAACTTTAAAGACGCAGGTTTGTATTTGGAAAAGTTTGTGCAGCATGCGCGACATATCGAAGTACAGATTTTTGGTGATGGTGAGGGACAAGTATTGGCTTTGGGAGAACGTGATTGTTCTGTACAGCGCCGCAACCAGAAAGTCATTGAGGAAACGCCAGCCCCCCATTTAAATGCTGAACAGCGTGAATATATTCAAAGTATTGCAATTCAACTCATGCAGTCAGTGAATTATCGTTCGGCAGGTACTGTTGAATTTGTCATGGACACTGAAACAGCGCAATTCTATTTCTTGGAAGTGAATACACGTTTACAAGTCGAGCATGGGGTAACTGAACAAGTCTATGGTGTTGATCTGGTTGAATGGATGGTGACTTTAGCCAGTGGCGATTGGTCTGCTCCTCAAGAAAGATTAGTCTCGAAAGGGCATTCGATTCAAGTACGTTTATATGCTGAAGACCCGATTAAGCACTTCCAGCCAAGTGCAGGACTGTTGACGCATGTACAATTTGATTCAGAGGCACGTGTGGAAACATGGGTGGAAACAGGTTCTTATGTTTCCTCATTTTATGATCCGATGCTTGCTAAAATTATCGTTACGGCAGCAGATCGATACTCGGCAATACGTGCAATGCAGGACAGTCTTGCAGTCACTCAAATTGCGGGTATCGAAACCAATTTGGAATATCTGCAGAATATTGTTGCGGGTGAAGTGTTTCAATCAGGAACGCAAACCACTCGCTTTTTGAATACTTTCGCATGGAAAACTCAAAAAATCGAAGTTTTACAATCAGGTATTCAAACTTCGATTCAAGATATCACAGGGCGTTTAGGATACTGGGATGTGGGTGTACCACCGTCAGGTGCAATTGATCCTTTAAGCCTAAATGTTGCCAACCAACTTTTAGAAAATCCATACAATACGGCAGGCCTAGAATGCACTCTACAAGGCCCCAGCCTAAAGTTTCATTGTGATAGTCAAATTGTCATCACGGGTGGAGATATGGCGGCCACACTTGATGGCATCGCTGTACCGATGTGGCAAACAATCAATGTTAAAAAATCTCAAGTCTTGAAGTGTGGCACGATTAGCACCGGATGCCGTAGCTATATTGGAATTAAAGGGGGACTTGACGTTCCAGAGTATCTAGGCTCAAAAGCAACCTTTAGCTTAGGTCAATTTGGTGGACATGCAGGTCGTAATTTATTGATTGGGGATATGCTTCCAATCACAGAGCATTGTTCTGAAGACAGTAAGTGTTTAGCCCCAGATCAAATTCCATGCTTTAGCCGAACTTGGGAAATCGCCGTGATGTACGGTCCGCATGGTGCTCCTGATTTCTTTACTGAACAGGATATTGATCAGTTTTTTGCCAATACCTTTGAAATTCATTATAACTCCAGTCGCACCGGGGTACGTCTGATTGGACCAAAGCCTGATTGGGCACGCGAAGATGGCGGTGAGGCTGGCTTACATCCTTCCAATATTCATGACAACGCCTATGCAATCGGTGCAATAGACTTCACTGGGGATATGCCCATTATCTTGGGACCGGATGGTCCAAGTTTAGGCGGATTTGTATGTCCCGCAGTCGTGATTCATTCTGAACTTTGGAAAATTGGTCAATTAAAAGCAGGGGATAAAGTAAAATTCATACCTGTAAGTTATGCACAGGCAAAAATTCTCGACCAAAAATATCATCAAAGTTTAATCGATACAGACACAGCGACTGTTAATTTTAATCCTCTGATCCAGCCTGAGCATGATACTTTAAGCAATGCTGTACTTGCGAAAATAGCAGGGCGAGACAAGTCACCGAGTGTCTGCTATAGACCCGCAGGAAACAGTTATTTACTGGTTGAATATGGTGAACTGGTTTTAGACTTAAATTTACGTTTCCGTATTCATGCTTTGATGCAATGGGTAAAAGCACAAAATATTCAAGGAATTATTGATCTTACACCGGGTATTCGTTCTTTACAGATCCATTTTGATTCAATTCAAATTGATCAACTTGAATTGTTAAAAAAATTGCAAAGTGCCGAAGCTGAACTCACCGATATTGATCAGATGCAAGTTCCGTCAAGAACAGTTTATTTACCTTTGGCTTGGGAGGATTCACAGACGCAGTTGGCGACTGAACGCTATACCCAAATTGTGCGTCCAGACGCACCTTGGTGTCCTGATAACGTCGAGTTTATCCGTCGTATCAATGGTCTGCCGTCCAAGCAGGCAGTGAAGGATGTGGTCTACAGTGCGCACTATTTGGTGATGGGCTTAGGGGATGTATATCTGGGTGCGCCCGTAGCAACTCCACTTGATCCACGTCAGCGTCTGGTCACGACCAAATACAATCCTGCTCGAACTTGGACACCTGAAAATGCAGTAGGGATCGGCGGTGCATACATGTGTGTCTATGGTATGGAAGGTCCGGGTGGGTATCAGTTCGTTGGACGTACTACACAAATGTGGAGCCGTTACCGTCAAAATGCTAATTTTGAAGCGGGCAAGCCATGGCTATTGCGTTTCTTCGATCAGGTGAAATTTTACGAAGTTTCGGAGCCTGAACTGCTGAAAATGCGAGAGGACTTTAAAGCAGGACGTTTACAGCTTAGAATTGAAGAAGGCGTGCTGAATCTTAAACAATACAATGATTTCTTAACCGAAAATCAAGACAGTATCCAGGCATTTAAACACACACAACAGACCAATTTTGAAGCCGAACGTCGTCGCTGGCATGCTGCCGGTTTGCAAGAATATGTTTCTGAAAGTCTGGATGCTGTTGAAGATGCAGAAGCGGTCATTATTCCCCGAGGTGGTTGCACAGTTGAATCACATATGCCTGGTTCAATCTGGAAAATTGAATGTGCTACGGGTGAAATTGTGGAGCAAGGCGCGACACTTGCAGTGATTGAAGCCATGAAAATTGAAATTCCAATCATTGCACCCGAGCGAATGAAAGTTGAAACAATTACCATCGAAAAAGGACAGACAGTCAAAACAGGACAGGTTTTGTTTACCTTAGCACCAGTAGCCTGAAAAAGTATCTCTAAAATAAAACAGCGTTAAAACAAAGGGCATCCATGAGATGCCCTTTTTAATCAAGTATTGAGCAGATGTTTTAAGATTTTATCACCGTGTTCGACAGCATCACCTTCGATTTTTGACACTGAATGACCAGATAATGGAGAAACATCAAAAAGTAAAAAAGTACCACTTAAACTCATTTGACTATATTGAATGGAATGCTGAACAGCTTTTAAAAAACTTTCGATTAAATTTTCATGTTCATTGATTAAATTTTTTTCTGCCTGTCCTACGGTCATACTCAGTAAGACTTTTTTGTTCTTCAATTTATCCCCTTGTGAACCATACGCAAATTGATGGGTAAAAACTTCATCGAACCATAATTTTAAAATGGCGGGCATATTAAACCAAAACATTGGATATTGCAGAATGACCGTATCATGGCGCAATAATGCCTGTTGTTCCGCAACGACATCAATCTGATAATCAGGATAGCGTTGGAAAATATCTCGAACTTCTAACGCTGGATATTTTTCTGTGAGCGCATTGACAATGGTTTTGTTTGCAATGGAGCTTGAGTAATAGGGATGAGCCAAAATCAGCAACGCCATAATATGTGCCTAGTTAACTATAAAAATAATAGTCACTATATTTTTTATATGGATGACGTACAATAACTATCAAAGTTGATAGCACAGAGATATTGATGGAACCTATTGAAAATAAATGTGAAATAAAAATGAATGGAAAAATCTATCCTTGCCATATCAGTATGGCGATGGATTTGGTCGGTGGGAAATGGAAAAGTGTAATCCTTTACTATCTCAAAGATGGTGCAAAACGCTTCAATGAAATCAAGCAGCTGATGCCAACGATTACCGAAATGACACTCAGCCTGCAACTTAAGCAGTTAGAACAAAGCGGATTGATTTCTAGGACCGTGTATGGAGAAAAAGCACCAATCAAAGTGGTCTATGAAATGACCGCTTTGGGTCATTCTTTTAAACCAGTTTTAGAATCATTATCCCTTTGGGCACATGCGATGCTGAATGACGATTGAGATTCAAAAATACTTAGCAACCAACTGCTTCAGACGAATTGTTTTAATACTTTCGCCCCATCACTGCGCATGGGGCATTTTTTTTCCCAAAAAACATTCATAAATATCGCTGAATCGCAGTAAATGCATGCTCAGAAATTGGCACATTTTCTGCATCTCCATAGGCGTAATACAAAAACTTAATTTGGTAATACTGGAGTCTGTTGACTGTGCAGCTATGTTTGAAAATAGCGAACGGTCATCAGACCATCAAATAGGAGTGGCGCGATGAATCATGTAAAAACAGCAGACAAAAAAGCACATCCGCTAAAAACATTTCTTGTCGAATTATTCAGTGTTCGTGCTGGTCTGTATATCAAACAAACCAACTCAGTTCATAAACCAAAAGGATAGCACTGTGCCTAAACAAAAGTTGGCTAGGATCAGTATTACTGTACCTGAAGCGACACTCAATGCGCTTGATCAGAAAATTGTTGATCAACACTATGAAAGTCGATCACAGGCAATCGTGGATATGATCAATAAACATTTGATTGCAGAGCAGGTTCAAGCCAATGAAGTGATGGTGGGTACCTTAACCATTCTTTATGATGCAGGGCAGATGCCACTGCGAAATCAACTGATTGATTTGCAACAACAGTTTTTAACACAAGTGATCAGCTCACTACATATTCAACTTGATCAGCAAAAAATCTTACAGGTGATGCTGATGCAAGGTGCAAGCTCTGAGCTCAAGCAGATTAGTCAGCAATTTATTGCACTCAAGGGCGTGATCAAAGGACATTTAGAACTCATGGATGCAGTGATGCCTCCGATTCTACAAAATGATTAATTCAGGAGTATGGTCATGCAAGACTTATGGACAATCCAAGACTGGAAAAATGCCTATTCAAATCAGCAAATCACGATTGATGGTTTAATCAAGTATGTTGAAACAATACAAAATGATGATCATGCTTGGATTGAAATCGCATCTTCAGCACAAATCCAGGCACAAATTGACTTTTTAAAAACACAAAATAGCGATGATCTCCCCCTCTTTGGTGTGCCTTTCGCAGTCAAAGACAATATTGATGTCGCCGGTTTTCATACTACTGCTGCGTGTAAAGATGCCGCATACTTGGCAAATAATGATGCTGTTGTTATTGCTAAGCTTAAAAAAGCAGGTGCAGTGGTTGTTGGAAAAACCAATTTAGATCAATTTGCAACAGGGTTGGTGGGGGTGCGTTCACCCTTTGGTGCGGTCAAAAATAGTTTTAACCCAGCATATATCAGTGGAGGGTCAAGTTCAGGCTCATCAGTAACTGTAGCGAATGGAATTGTACCTTTTAGTCTTGGGACTGATACGGCTGGCTCAGGTCGAGTTCCTGCAGGTCACAATAATATTGTTGGACTGAAACCTACAAAGGGATGGTTTTCAACCACAGGCTTGATGCCTGCATGTAGAACACTGGATGTGATTTCAATTTTTGCACTGACCAGTGATGACGCTTGGTTGGTTGCAACATTGATGCAGGGTGATGATAAAACCGATGCTTATTCGCGTTGTCATCCTGCCAATGTTGCAACGCAATTTTCTAAAGGAAAAATTGCGATACCTGCCCAACTCGTGTTTTATGGGGATGTTGAAACTGAGAAAGCATTTAAAATTGCAGTAGAACGTGTTCAGACACTTGGCTATGAGGTTGAATCTATTGATTTTACGGATTTCAATCTCTTGGCGAAAGCGCTTTATAACGACGCTTGGGTTGCAGAGCGAACGGTTGCTGTCGAAGCGCGAGTCTCGCGGGAACAAGCACATCCTGTAATTGCTGAAATCATCGCACAGGCAGATCAGTTTAAAGCTAAAGATGCATTTCAAGCTGAATACCAACGGGCTGAACTCGCACAAAAAATCAATCTTCGTCTACAAGCCTATGATGCCTTGATGGTACCGACTTCACCGACGATTTATCAGATCAGTGAAGTTGAAGCAGATCCTCTCAATAAAAATTCACATATGGGGGCGTATACCAACTTTGTAAATTTTGCTGATCTGTCTGCGATTGCCTTACCCAATACCATTCGTTCAGATGGACTGCCAAGTGGCGTAACCTTCATTGCACCTGCTTGGCATGATCAAGCTTTGGCAAAGTTTGCTCAACAATGGCAAAAAATTACAGCGCTTCCTCTAGGCACGTCATCGCACCATTATCAGAAATGCAATGAAATTGAATCACAAAATTCAGTAAAGCTCGCTGTTGTTGGTGCGCATCTTTCAGGGATGCCTTTGAATTTTCAATTGACCACCCGTCACGCGACATTGCTCGTAAAAACCCGAACTGCAAAAAGCTATAAATTATTTGCTTTAAAAAACACTACACCACCTAAACCGGGGTTGCAATTTGATGTTCATGGATCGGTGATTGAGGTTGAAGTTTGGGATGTTCCCTTAGCGAATTTTGGGGCAATCGTTGCAGAAGTTCCTGCTCCACTGGGTATTGGCAATCTGCAACTTGAAGATGGGACTTGGGTTAAAGGTTTTATCTGTGAAGCATATGCGACTGAGGATGCTGTTGATATCAGTCATTTTGGCGGGTGGCGTGCCTATATGCAGTCACTCAGTCAGTCCAATACCAAATTTAAATGTGAGAACGTTGGGGGAGTATCGGTATGATTCGTAAATCTTTTTTGTCCATATCAGTGTTAACTGCGGTTTTAATGTCGGGTTGTGACAACACTGCTAAAGTACCTGATGCCAAAGAAAATAAACAAACGACAGCAACCATGCAGCCGATTACCATTGGCTATAGTGATTGGCCTGGATTTGTTGCATGGCAAGTCGCGATTGAAAAGGGTTGGTTAAAAGAAGCAGGATTAAATGTTGATTTTAAATGGTTTGATTACTCAGCCTCACTTTCAGCCTTTTCAGCAAATCAATTGGATGCAGTATTTGTCACCAATGGTGATAATTTGGTGACTGCTTCAGGCGGCACGCAAGGCATGATGATTATGGCAACAGATTATTCTGCTGGAAATGATGTCATTATTGCCAAAGAGGGGATTAAGCATATACAGGATTTAAAAGGCAAATCAGTCGGTGTTGAAAAGGGGCTGGTTGATCATTTACTGCTCGCAACAGCGATGTCAGATCAGAAAATTCCCATTAATGAAATCAAATTGGTGAATTCTGCGACCAATCAATTACCTCAAGTGTTTTCAAGTCCTGATATTTCCGCAATTGCAGTTTGGCAGCCTGTTGCCAGTCAAGCACTGAAAGCCGTTGCAGGCTCAAAAATCATTTATACATCGCAAGATAAACCGGGTTTAATCTATGACACATTAACTGTCAATATGAGTCATTTAACTGCACATAAAGAGGAATGGAAAAAAGTTCTGCAAGTGTGGGATAAAACGGTGAAATATATTAACGATCCAGCCACACACGCAGATGCTGTCAAAATCATGGCAAACCGTTCAGGTGTCGATCCGAAACAATATGAATCCATGGTAAATGGCACACATTTACTGGATCTAGCTGCCAATAAAAAAGTCTTTAGCAAAGGCAATGGATTCGATTCGATTTATGGTTCGTCCTATCATGTGAATAAATTCAATGTGCAGAATGGCATCTATAAAACTGAGCAGAATGTAGATGGTTTGATTTATCCAACCTTATTACAAGAGTTACCATAAGGGGATTTGCGCTAATTGGATTGGTCTGGAAAAACCTCTCTAGGACCAATCGCAAATTATCTAACTCAACCAATAGCCTAAGCAGTATCATTCTGGAAACTTAAATAATTAGATAAGAAGCTTCGCTGCTTCTTATTTTGTGAAAAGCTTTGATCAATTAGTGCAGACCATGCCTTAGTTTTTAGAGATAAAAAGATATCATCTCGAATATCGAGCTAACTCATTCAAAATAAGTCGAACGCATGCTATTTAAACGTGAGTTCGATGCAACTACATCTTCAACTCATTGAAAAAGAATAAGTCTTGGCGGAGTCTTGCTGAGTTTTACCCAATTTTAGGATCAGCCTGCGGATAGCCCTGCTTTTCTTTTGGGACGAGGAGTAAAGCTCCCCAAGGGCAACCATCCTGCGCAACGACATCGCTGCCCACCGCAAAACTCGTCAACCACCAGCAACATATTTAATCAGTCGCTGAAACAATATCTTATCCAAGTAGTCCTGCCTCAAACGGTTGCCGATGACGTTTCCGAGCATCATATTTCATCAAGATTTTTATATCGAACTCAGATTATTTTCTTCATCTAATGATATTGATTGGTATCATCGCCTGACTCAATTGGCTTTTAATTGTTTAGATCAAATCAAACATCATGATATTTAAACCTGTACATTCAATATTATGTTTTAAAATACGAATCCAAATTGACTAAAAAGGAATTAAAAAAGAAAATTAAGGCAAATGATCAAGCCTCAAAATTGCATCAGCATAAACTTTCCTTAAGTGAGTTCTGTGCTGTTTGAGAAAAGATGAATAATTAAAATTCCGATAATCATCAGTGAAAGCCCAAGAATAGCTGCTAAATCCAAATGCTGTTTGTAATAAAAAAAACCAACCAGTGAAACTAAAATAATGCCAGCACCTGACCATAAGGCATAGGTAATACCGACTGGGATGGTTTTCATTGTCAGTGATAGGAAATAAATCGCCACGGCATAGCCACAGATCGTGATGATTGATGGCAAGAGTTGGCTAAATCCTTCTGAAGCTTTCATGGCAGAGGTCGCAATGACTTCTGCCACAATCGCAATGAGTAAATAGAGAAAAGACTTGGTTAAAATATGCTTCCTAGACACTTATTTCTGCATGATGGAAAAGATGGTTGTGTTCCTGTTCAAACCAAGCAAGGCTGGCGTTTGATGTTGCTGTCTGTGTGGAAAAACAAAAATCTTGATCAAAAACATCGATTGTGAAATATAAATGGCAACGTTGTCCTTGAATAAAGCGTTGTTGTATCAATGTGTTGTGGTCTAATTGACTAAAGTGATCAAGTTCGATGGATTTACCCACCTGCGCTGTCACGGTACTGAGATCAATCATTTGTTGCCCAAAACTAACCGATACTTCATAATCCTGAATGTCTTGAACACTTATATGTTTTTGAGCAAAGGCTTCAGATAAAGATTTATCCATTTCTAAACGTTGTTGGATATCTGGATGGCGTGATCGTGCAAAGGCAATAAAATGATCACAAATAATCAAACCACCATCAGCAGGGTAGCTTATATTCAAATCCATATTTTCAATTTTAAATAAGCGCAAACCCAGAAAAAGACCATGTTTGGCTTGCTGACGCCAGTCTTCAACATAAGCACGGCTTGGGGAAAACTCTAAAATGGCATTGCCAATTGCATAGAGTTTTGCAGGTTCAGGCCATTGAACATGATTTTGATAATTACTGGTGATTTGCCAAGAAAGTAGTTGCTGCTGTTCATCCCACAGCGTGTTGCCGACCCAGCCTTGTCGCTCCAAAACAGGGGTAGAGTATTGGCTTTTTAAACGTAAATCGATGGTAAATGATTTTGACTGAAACCAATAGACCAGTGTAGTTTCATCAGTAAGTCCATTGGCAAAACTGATACTTTTACGGCGGAAAGCACCCAATAAATATTCAGGGAGTCGACCTTTTGAAGCAGCAGGTAGCTTGAGTTGAGTACAGAGTGTCATGAGATTCATAGTGATTCCTCATTTTGGTTTAAACCAAATGAATAGAGTGGTCTGGCATTCTCAAGTTGAATTTCACCACGAGTGACTTTGTCTTTGAGATATTGAAAAGTTTGTGCCGTTTGATTAAATAGATGCTCTCCGCCTTTTAATGGTGCATATTGAGCAGATTCAGAATTCACCAAGGGTTGAATGATGTAGTCATAATCACATGAGAAAAAGAAGGGAAAAGAATAACGCTCCTCGGCAACTTTTTTAACACGGTGCTTGGTGGCCAAATAACGCCCATTGGACAAAATCTCCATCATATCGCCAATGTTCATAATCAAGGTGTTTTCAAGCAATGGCACATCCATCCATTGCCCGGCTTTGTTAAGCACTTGTAAGCCGGGCGCAGTAGGGAGAAGTAAAGTAAAACATTCATAATCCGTGTGCGCACCGATACCTTCTTTATCCTGAATATCTGCAATATATGGATAATGTATCAAGCGAAGCTGACTGGGGGCTTTTGAAATATGCGCATTAAAATAGTCCTCATCCAAGTCCAATGCCAAGGCAAAACTTTGAAAAATTTGCTGCCCGATTTTTTTGATGTGCTGATAATAATTGGAAACATGTACTTTAAAGCTAGGATCATCAGGCCACTGTGTTGGACCTACAAGCGGGCGTCTATCCTCCAAGCCGAGGTAATCATAATTCACATCATACGCTTCTTTAAGATCATAGCTGTTTTCGACAAAACGTTCTTCTCCAATCGGGACATAGCCACTGTGATTTTCCGATAGACCAATATAATTCTGCATTTTTAGGGCTGTATCTTGGGCAAAATACTGTTGCGCTGTTTGGTGGAGCTTTTCAAATAATTCAGGCTTAAACTGTTCACCTTTTAAATAAAGAAAGCCAACATCTTTACATGCTTGATCTAAAGCATGTGCGACCTGCAAGCGATCACTACGATCAGGGCTGCACAGTAAAGAAATATCCAAAAGTGGTAAAACATAGCTATTCGTCATGAATATCACCAAAGTTGGTCGTCCAACATAGAACTAAGCGATTTGGGTCGTCCCAAATGCGATAAGAAAGTGTTTATCTACTTGTTTGTACTGACTTGTGTCATACGTGGAATCTTGGGTAAGTCTTGCAGTGATGGATCAAGTTCATCTTCATGAGCATGTACCAATTGATCAACTCGAGCCCTGAGCTGCTTAAATGCAGGGCTTGTGATTAAATCTGTTGAACGTGGGCGAGGCAAATTGACTTCAATGATTTCCTTGATTTCACCGGGATTGGCTTTGAGTGCCACAATACGATCAGCCAGCAAAATCGCTTCATCCATATCATGGGTCACAAAAATAATCGTGATGTCTATGTTTTGCCATAAATCCATCAAATGTTTTTGCATCTTTTGGCGAGTATGAGGATCTAATGCACCGAAAGGTTCATCCATCAATAAAATTTTCGGTTCATTGACCAAAGCACGCGCAATTGCGACCCGTTGTTTCATACCGCCAGATAACTGGTGAGGATATTGATTTTCATATTTTTCTAAACCAATGATATTGATCCATTCACGTGCATGGGATTCAGCCGCGATTTGGCTGATACCTTTCATTCGTGGACCAAACATGACATTTTCTTTGACTGTTTTCCATGGAAACAGCGTATAGCCTTGAAAAACCATCCCACGTTCAGGACTAGGACCTGTAATTCTCTCTCCATCGACCAAGACCTCGCCACTGTGATAGGGATCTAAACCCGCAATCACACGACTTAAGGTTGATTTCCCGCAACCAGAAGGACCAATCACACAAATAAATTCTCGTTTATGGATTTTTAGATCAAGCTGTTTTAAGACCACACGTTCAGTCTTGCCATGTTTAAAGATTTGGCTCAGTTGTTTGGTTTCTAAAATGACAGGGCGTGCATAGATTTTTTGAAAATACTCATATGGATTAAAAGTTGAATCATTCATTATTTTGCTCCTGTTTTCCATGCAAACATACGTTCACCCATCTTCATCAAGACCCAATCACAGACTAAGCCAATCACTCCAATAATTAAGATTGCGGCATACACATTGTCAAAGTTTTGATAGCGGGCTTGTTGGGTGATAAACCAAGTGATGCCTGAGGTTGTCCCGATTAATTCAGAGACAATTAAATAAGTCCAAGCCCATCCCAAAAGCACCCTTAAATCGCGGTAAATATCAGGAAATGCCGCAGGAATAACCACATGGAACAAACTTCTTAATTTATTGGTTCCAAGGGTATAACCCGCTTCAATCAATCCTTGATCAACCATGCGTGTGGTATTGGCGATAATCAGGATTTGTTGAAAAAGCGTACCAATGACAATAATTGCAATTTTCGGCGCATCATTGATGCCTAAAATCGCAACAGCCAATGCGCCAAATGCAGGTGCAGGCAAGTAACGAAAAAATTCAACAAAAGGCTCAGTCAGCAGAGATATTTTTTGCGAGAAGCCACAGAGAATTCCCAGTGGAATACCAAAAATTGAGGAAATCAGAAAAGCTGAAAAAACAATTTTAATACTGTGCCACAAACTTTGATGAAACCAAGGCGTATCAGGTTGTTCAGGTGGTGTGGTAAAGGCAGTCACCAAGGCTTTGGCAACTTCATGTGGTGCAGGTAAGTAGATTGGATTAACCAAAATACCTTGTGGTGGTGCAGAATGGTGATCTACAGCATTTTGTGCCTTACTATAGAACACATTTTTATCCACACGGCTGCCGACTTGAAGATAAGAAATACTCCCTGAATCGGTAATTTGGACTTGTGGATGCCAAATAAAAGGTAAATAACTAAAAGCACACCAGAGACATATAGGGATTAGAAAAGAACATAAGCTTAAGATCAGCCTGTTCTTTTGACCCATATCCTTTGCGACATAACCCATATTTGTCATCCTCATTTTTGCTTGAGTATTACGATTGTTGGAAAAAGTAATATTGTTTAAGCAAAATAAGTGCCATGAGACAGAGTAGGGGTAGAATTAAATGAGAAAGTAGGTGTGCGTTGAATGCACAGAATAAATTCAATGATCTTGTTTCTGAAAAACAAAAAGATAGAATTCTATTGAATGAAAATATTGAAAATTAAATAGGGAAGGCAATGAAAAACAAAAACGCAGTGTACTTTGTAAACGATGAGTATGAACAAAATACACAGATGTTATTGAACTGATCCATTAAGATGCCGCGCTATTCATCGGAATATGGCGGCATTCTAATCGCACAAAATCTAGATCATGATTCACTTAAGTTGAACATCAAAACATATTCAACTTAGATGGAAAAATTTATCTTAAAACGGAAGCGGTTCCAAGCCTTTGACGATATCATTAAATTCAGAACCGTTGAGCCAAAATGATTTCTTTAAAAAGAGTGTGGTCATGATACTTTCGGCATCATCACTGTTTGTGTTTTCACAGAACAAACCATATTGACTGCCAAGTACATTATTGTCTTCAATTAAGCGAATATAGTACGCATGTTGTTCATCAGCATAACCAAGAATTGCATCACGTTGAGTAGCCATTTTTATGTCTCCACATAGAAAATCAATCAAATAAGTGCATAACGAAGATCAGCGAACTTGCTCAACAAAATCAATAAAATAACATTGTACTTATACTGTAAATTATTGATTTATGATAAGTATATTGACTGTCTTTGACATCCTTGTTCAAAGAAATGTATCAAAACTGATCGATAGGGCTATTGTTATTCAAAAAAAAGTTGCCGTCAACTTGAATTTGTAACTTTTTCAAGGTATATTGATTTTACTGGTTTTTATGTAGCATACAGGATAAAAAATGACTAAAAAAGTAGAATTTGAACATGGAGGTGCGAGAGCCAATGCTGGACGCAAAGCACAATTCAGTGAGCCTACCAAAGTAATCCGTGTGCCTGAATCCCAAGTTGATTTTATCAAAAATTGGTTACTGAAGAATTTCAAAAATGGTCAGTTGAATGATTTAAGCTCCACCATGAATATTCAAACTGTTCAAGCAAAAAACGATAAGGTTTATCAAATTCCTTTAGCAACTGAACGGGTTGCGGCAGGCGTCCCATTCTCAGTTCAGGACACCATTGAGCAATCTTTGGATATGAACGAGTATCTGATTCGAAATGAAAGCTCAACTTTTATTGTTAAAGCCAATTCTCTTTCAATGTTGGATGTCGGTATAGATATTGAAGATCCATTGATCGTCGATCGTAGTATCACGGCAAAGTCGGGTGATATTGTGATAGCACGTATTGACAATGATTTTACCGTAAAGCGGCTCATGATTGATAAGCATTTTGACCCCCCTAAAGTTTGGTTAAAAGCAGAAAACCCTGAATTTAAGAATATTTATATTGAAGAAGGGCAAGAGTTTGAAATTTGGGGCGTGGTCACCTATAACTTAAAACGAATGCGCTAATCAAGATTTTACCTGGTCAGCTTTTATGACTCAGGTTTTAAAGCAACATTCATGTTGCTTTTTTTGATTTAGTTTTGATCAGCTTTACTCGGCAAAAGAAAACAATATTGGATGATATTACTGCTGCATCAAAGACCTTCTAGAAATAAAAACTTAAGCATCGAAACCTGCCTTTTGCTTTCATTATCTGTTTATTCGCATGATTACTTCTGGCAATCATTTTCAATAATTTAAAAATAACACAATTTACAGATCTCGCTTCGGCATATTTTTTGCTGTCGTTAAATTAATTAATTTATCGAATGGTAAAAAATGAACGAGAAAATATATCCTTGTAACGCCAGATCAGACGCCGAATTTATTATTTTGTCTTCAGGTTTAGGGGGGCATGCAACATTCTGGCAACCGCAGATTGATTCGCTTACTCAATATTTTCATGTCTTGGTCTATGATCAACACGGCTGTCATGCAGATTCTGCACATTTACCTCAATCCTATTCCACTCAAAATATGGCTGAACAAGTACTGGCAATTCTGCAGCAGTACAAAATCAGTCAATGCCACTTTATTGGGCATGCCTTAGGGGCAATGATTGGAGCTGAACTGGCTGTGCTTGTGCAAAATACGGCTATTTCTTTACTGAGTCTGACCATGATCAATGCTTGGAATACATTGGATCCCCATACACAAAAATGCTTTGAGACTCGAATCGCTTTATTAAAAGATTCTGGGGCAGAAGCTTATGTACGTGCACAAGCTTTGTTTCTTTATCCCGTTGCTTATATCTCAAAACATCACCAGGAAATTCAACAGATAGAGAATCTAGGTCTGCAGGACTTTCCTCCATTCAACAATGTAATGACACGATTGAAAGCATTGATGGAATTTAAAATCTTGGACGTTCATCAACAGGCTTTATCGAATACAGACTTGTATTACATTGCCAATAAAGATGATTTTCTGGTGCCTTATCAAAAAACTCATGATCTTCAAGCAGCATTAGGGCATGGGAACTTAACTGTATTGGACTATGGCGCACATGCATCAACAATCACAGACAGTAAAACACTCAATCATCTGTTGATTAAAAACTTAAAGGAGAAAAGATAATGAAAAATCAAAAGAAAATAGATTTAGACCAATTATTTAATCAGGCCAGAACACACAATGGATGGTTAAATCAACCAATCTCAGCTGAACAAATTCACCAACTCTATGACCTGGTTAAAATGGGACCTACCTCAGCCAATTGTTGTCCTGCGCGATTTGTATTTTTAACCACTTTTGAGTCAAAAGCCCTGCTTAAACCAGCATTGTCGTCAGGAAATATCGAAAAAACAATGACGGCTCCTTTAACCGTATTGGTCGCCACAGATCAAAGGTTTTATGATCAGTTTGCTAAATTATTTCCGCATAGCGATGCGAAGTCCTGGTTTACATCCAGCCCTGAACTTACCCAAGAAACAGCGTTTCGCAATAGTTCAATGCAAGCCGCTTATTTGATTTTAGCTTGCAGGAGTTTAGGATTAGATACGGGACCAATGTCAGGCTTTGATCCTCAAAAAGTAAATGACGCTTTTTTTAAAGATACGAATGATAAGATTAATATGATTATTAATATTGGTTATGGAGATCATACAAAAATATATTCAAGATTACCGAGATTGGATTTTGAGGAAGCGTGTAGGATATTATAAATAATGTTGAAATAATAATGAATTAAATCAAACCGTATCTATTTTTTGATACGGTTTCTTTATTTGATATGGGTATTTAATTTAGGTGTATTGAAAAATGATCTAATTCAGCGCATTTTGCACCATTTTAGTATATGGGTAATTGAGGAATGTGAATCATATTTTTTACCAAAAGGTAAAATAAAAAATAAAAAAATAAAATTAAATATAATAAACAATAATATAAATTTAGTGGCATGTACTATGCATTATTAAAAAAATAAAGGCGTCTAAATTTTAGTTTATGGCGAAGTGCGTTAATTAGAATATTTTTTATGCAGTGAGGTTTAATGATGAAAATAGGTGTATTTTGTCCAATTGGAAATAATGGCTGGTTGCTTTCAGAAAATGCTCCACAATATAAACCAACATTTGAGTTAAATAAACAGATTGTACAGCGTGCTGAATATTATGGATTTGATTTTGCACTCTCCATGATTAAATTACGCGGCTTTGGCGGTAAAACAGAATTTTGGGATTATAACTTAGAAACTTTTACCTTAATGGCGGGGCTTGCTGCTGTCACCAGCAAAATTAAAATTTTTGCGACGGCCGCAACTTTGGTAATGCCTCCTGCAATTGTGGCGCGGATGGCATCAACCATTGATTCAATTTCAAATGGACGGTTTGGTTTAAACGTCGTGACTGGATGGCAACCGCCTGAATATACGCAAATGGGCATGTGGCCAGGGGATGATTATTTTGCCAAACGTTATGATTATCTGTCGGAATATGTCGAAATTTTACGTGAGCTATGGGCAACAGGAAAGTCGGATTTTAAAGGTGAATTTTTCAAAATGGATGATTGCCAAGTCAAACCAACACCTCAAGCAGACATGAAAATTATCTGTGCAGGTCAGTCTGACACGGGTCTCGCGTTCTCGGCACAATATGCAGATTACAACTTCGTTTTTGGTAAAGGACTGAATACACCGACGGCTTATGCTGAAATTAACGACCGTTTAAAAGTATATACCGACCAAACAGGGCGTAAAGTTCAAACTTATGTGCTGTTTATGGTGATTGCAGCAGAAACAGACCAAGAAGCGATGGACAAATGGAAAAATTACAACGCAGGTGCGGATGTAGAAGCCATTAACTGGCTGATGAACCAAGGGGGTAAAGATCAAACTTCAGGTACAGATACCAATATTCGTCAAATGGCGTCAAGCGTATCGCCAGTAAACATCAATATGGGCACGATCGTGGGGGCATATGAAAATGTTGCCGGTATGTTGGATGAAATTGCCGAAATAGAGGGTACGGAAGGGATTCTGTTAACTTTTGATGATTTTGTAAAAGGTGTAGAGGATTTTGGTCAGCGTATTCAACCTTTGATGAAAAGTCGAGAAGCCGTTGTTGCCAGTTATCAAGAACCAAGCCCGACCATTTTGGAGAAAAGCGCATGAATATAATAGAAAAAAGTAAAGCTGTTCCGAACATTGTTTGTGCCGATTTTACCTCACAAGCGGGTACAGGCAAACTTTTAAAAGCCGAACCTGAATCGATTCAGCTCGCCCCTGAGCATACCGCACTTATTGTGATCGATATGCAGAATGCGTATACCTCGCTTGGTGGTTATCTAGATCTCGCAGGCTTTGATGTCTCAAAAACTCAACCTGTGGTCGCAAATATCAAAAAAGCGGTGGATGCTGCGCATGCTGCGGGGATTCAAGTGATCTATTTTCAAAATGGCTGGGACGCTCAATATCAAGAAGCAGGCGGTTTAGGTTCTCCGAATTTTCATAAATCCAATGCCTTAAAGACCATGCGTCAAAAACCAGAATTAGCAGGCAAATTATTGGCGAAAGGTGGCTGGGATTTTGCATTGATCGATGAGTTAAAACCTGAAGTACAAGATATTGTCATTGAAAAACCACGTTACAGCGGTTTCTTTAACACCGCTTTAGATAGCATGTTGCGTGCACGTGGTATTCGAAATTTGGTTTTTGTCGGTATCGCAACCAATGTCTGTGTCGAGTCAACATTAAGGGATGGCTTCTTTTTGGAATATTTTGGCGTCGCGCTAAAAGATGCTTGTTATCAGGCAGGACCAGAAGAAGCTCAAAGGGCTGCTTTGTATAACATTAAAACTTTTTTTGGATGGGTGTCAGATACTGTTTCTTTTGTAGAGGCTTTTCAATCCCAGCCAGAAGCTACAGTAGCTTTGAATCAATCAGCATAAGTATTTTTAAACGATTTTTAAATTTTTGCCATCTGTTGTTGATTCATTCTATGGCGAAGATGGGTTTTATAAAAATGAGGAATTTTAAATGTCTAAACAAGTCGTGATCCCGGCAGGAACTTCAAAGCCACTCGCACCTTATGTTCCTGCAACCAAAGCGGACAATATTGTCTATGTTTCAGGCACTTTGGCATTTGATGAAAATAATGATGTAGTTTACGTCGGCGATGCAGCAGGACAGACTCGGCATATTTTAGAAACCATCAAAAAGGTCATAGAAACAGCGGGTGGCACCATGGATGACATTACCTTTAACTCGATCTTTGTCAAAGACTGGGCAGATTACGCTGCGGTCAATACTGTGTATGCTGAATATTTTCCCCACGATAAACCCGCACGCTACTGTGTTCAGGTGGGATTAGTCAAACCTGATGCCCTCGTTGAAATTGCTTCTATCGCGCATGTGGGATAAGCCTTCGTTCAATTTTATTGATCACGTGAATTTTATTTTTCAAAGAAAATTTTAACCCCTTTGAACATTTGCGCATTGGGGTAGGAGAGCCATGATGCAAATGATCAAACCCACAAATACAGTCACTGGTGAAATAATTGAATTTACTCAATCCACTGGAGCAAGAGTTCATTTAGAAATCGATCAGACGTTATTCAGACAGGGGATGTCCAATTTAGGCGCAGCAGTCAATGTGATTACCACGAAAGGTACTGCTGGACAAGCCGGTTTTACAGCTTCCGCAGTATGCAGTGTGACTGATACTCCTCCCACTTTATTGGTCTGTTTAAATCGTTCTTCTTCTGTTTACAGTACATTTTCAGAAAATAAAGTTCTTTGTGTCAATACATTGGGATCAAATCAAGCAGATTTATCGAATTTATTTGGTGGGAAAACACCCATGCAGGAAAGATTTGCACAAGCGAACTGGAGTGTACTGGTGACTGGATCGCCAGTGTTAGAGAGTGCATTGATTTCGTTTGATTGTGAAGTTGTTTCAAGTCAATCCGTAGGAAGCCATGATGTGCTGTTTTGCCAAGTCAAAGCGATACGGCACAATCCAGACTTAAATGCGCTTCTTTATTTTAAACGTAACTATTGTGAACCTCAAAATGTATGTTGATTTTTAGATATGGGGAATTAAAAAATGGCGACAAAAGAACCGTGGTTTGCTTCATTTAAACCTTATACAGGAAATTTAGATCAAACACCTGTACAGATCGATGAATATTTACCTGTAGGAAAAAGCATCGTTCTGGGCTTGCAACATGCTTTTGCAATGTTTGGTGCAACTGTTTTAGCCCCTCTATTGATGGGTTTTGATCCGAACTTAACCATATTCATTACTGGAATCGGCACGATTTTATTTTTTCTCATGACGGGTGGGAGAATGCCGAGTTATCTTGGATCTAGTTTTGCATTTATTGGTGCTGTAGCGGCTGCAACAGGTTATGCGGGTGTTGGAACAAATCCCAATATTGCACTGGCTTTAGGCGGAACCATTGCCTGTGGTTTGGTTTACGCTGCGATAGGTTTAATCGTAATGAAAACAGGGACAGGTTGGATAGAAAAACTGATGCCACCGATCGTTACTGGAGCAATTGTAATGATCATTGGATTAAACCTTGCACCTGTGACCATTAAAAGTGTATCAGCCAATTCATTTGATACTTGGATGGCAATTCTCACAATCGCGTGTATTAGTATCATTGCTGTATTTACTCGAGGCATGATGCGTAGACTTTTGCTGTTACTGGGTTTGGTCTGTGCCTATGTCTTGTACTTTATTCTTGCCAATGTTATGGGTTTAGGCAAAGCCATTGATTTTTCAGCAATCAATAATGCTGCTTGGTTTGGCTTACCGCATTTTGTAGCCCCTACATTTAATGCCAATGCAATGCTTTTGATTGCACCTGTCGCCATCATTCTGGTTGCAGAAAACTTAGGTCACTTCAAAGCCGTTTCCGCCATGACTGGACGAAATTTATCACCTTATATGGGGCGTGCTTTTTTTGCTGATGGTGTTTGCACCACTTTATCTGCTTCTGTGGGGGGAACAGGGATGACCACTTATGCTGAAAATATTGGCGTGATGGCGGTGACTAAGATTTACTCGACAACGGTATTCGTGATTGCGGGTGTTTTCGCCATCTTACTGGGGTTGTCACCTAAATTTGGCGCGGTCATCAGCACCATTCCTGTTGCATTACTCGGCGGAGCGTCCATTGTAGTATTTGGTTTAATCACTGTGGCAGGCGCAAAAATTTGGATAGATAACAAAATCGACTTTACTAAAAACAGCACCCTGATTATTGCTGCTGTAAGCCTGATCATGGGAGCAGGTAACTTCAGTGTACATATAGGTTCATTTGATCTCGGCGGTATTGGTACAGCCACCTTGGCAGCGATTATTCTAAATCTATTTCTCAATCGTGCTGAAAAGCCATCAGGTGCAGTACAAAATGGACCTGATGAAAGCATCAAGTCATTTACACCTAGCACTTAAAAGGGAAATGAGTGTGATGACAAAGAATAGACAGAATGATGAATTGTTCCAAGTCGCATTCATAGGGCTTGGTGCAATGGGATGGCATATGGCCTCACATCTGCCAAAAGTGTGTAAAACTGTGAAAGTCTGGAATCGAAATTTTGAAAAAGCACAACAACATGCGCAAAGGTTTGGAACGATCGCTGTAAATTTACAAACAGCGGTACAGGCAGATATCATTTTTTCTTGTTTACCGACCAGTACAGATGTTGAAAATTTAATTGCAAGTGTAAATTTAAAGCCTGGAAGCATCTGGGTGGATTGTACCAGTGGTGTTCCCAGTTCAGCATTCCAGTTGGCTGAAAGGTTAAAAAAGTTAAACATCGATTATTTGGATGCGCCTGTTTCAGGACAAACTATTGGGGCTGAAAATGGTACGCTGACCGTAATGCTGGCAGGTCATCATGATGCTTGTTTACGCGCAAAACCATTTATTCAAGCCTTTGCTGATCTTATTGAGTACGTCGGAGAAAGCGGGTCTGGTTTTGCTGTAAAAGCTGTTAACAATAGCTTAATGGCGGTGAATCTTTGGGCAGTCGCCGAAGGGCTGAGTATTTTAAAAGCGCAACAAGTGGATTTAACTGCGGCGCTCAGCTGTATCAATCATTCGAGTGGGCGAAGTGGGATGTCTGAAACCATCATTGCACAGCGGGTCTTAAATGGTACATTTGATCGAACCTTTGCTTTAAACCTGCTTCAAAAAGATATGGGGATTGCCATAGATTTAATGCGACACAGTCAACTTGAACTCCAAGTACTGCAAGCAACGCAAGCTTGCTTCGATCAGATCGAAACAACAAAGGCGGCTTCCCTGGATTTTTCAGCAGCAATTCAGCGTTTGGAACAGGATACAGGCTACCAACTGCGGTTTTAAGGGAGGGATGATCAGGTATTGAAAATTAAATGATCGTTTAATTTTCTGACTGCTATTCCTGAAATAGGGACATGCCCAAACCATAGTTTTAGATGGGATGCCCTATGCGACAATTTTTGTCGCACAGGGCATTTTTATATCTAGTAATCAATTTCCCAATTCATATAATAGAACCTGTAAGCACGATGAGATTTAAAATATGAATGATTTAATTAAAGTACGCGAAGTTTTAAAAAATATTCAAAACCAACATAATAAAAATCGAGCCATTTCTTTAGTCGGTATGGTTGATTTAAATGAACTCGATATTACATGGCTGATTGAAGAAAATTATATTGAGATTGATGATGCTATTTCATATTTGGATAATAAAAATATTGTTTTTATTAAGGATTTAACTTTTAAGGGTAAAAAACTGCTCTATCAGCTTAGTGTCTAGTGAGGTTGTATAAAAATAAAAAAGATATTTATAAGAACTCGATAAAATAATAAGAATATTTTTATTATGATGTTCTATAGAATAACGATGAAGAAAAATAAATAACAATAAAATATGATAATTAATAATTTTAGATCCAAATTAATAGATTCATATTGATTTGGATTTTTTATATGCGTTCAATGCGCGTATATACTTAAACTCGCCATTCACGAATTTAAACTTGTGAAGTGGCAAACACTGATTAAAAATGAATGAAGATTCACTGATACTAAACGGATTTTAGGATGAAACGGCCCAAGTATATTCAAAAAGTAGAGTGGGAAGCGCGTTGTCAGTTGGCAGCATTGTATCGCTTAATTGCACATTTCAAAATGACAGACTTGATTGATACCCATATAAGTTTACGAGTTCCCAATGAACCTGATCATTTTCTCATTAATCGTTATGGTGTGACTTTTGATCAAATGACCGCTTCTGATTTGGTTAAGATTGATCATCAAGGCAATATCGTAGCTAAAGGTGATCAAGGCAAGATGGTTAATGTTGCCGGGTTTGTGATTCATTCAGCCTTGCATCATGCCAATGAACAGATTAATTGCGTGATTCATACTCATACAGCAGATGGTATTGCTGTTTCTGCACAAGAAAAAGGTCTGTTGCCTTTGTCCCAACATGCACTGAAGTTTTATAACAATATTGCCTATCATGAGTACGAAGGGATTGCTTTTTCTACTGAAGAACGTGAGCGTTTAGTTAAAGACCTGGGTGACCATCGTTGTATGATCTTGCGAAATCATGGTTTATTGGCAACAGGGAATAGCATAGCTCGAGCATTTCATGAGATTTATTTTCTTGAACGTGCTTGCCAGATTCAGATTAAAGCCATGAGCAGTTCAAAACTACATTATCCGAGCAAAGAGGTTTCAGAATATACTGTGAAGCAATTTGAAAGTGATGCTGCTGAGCCGATTATTAATGCGGCTTGGAACGCTGCTTTATCATTGATTAAAGATCAGAAAAAGGACTATTGCCGTTGAGTGGCGGCGATACCCATGCTGGACTAAGATGAATCAGCGGTAAGGAAATCGTATAAAAAAACCTCCATAGATTATATATGGAGGTTTTATCTCGACAGGTTTAGCTGTTTAAGTCAAACCAAATAAATTGGCTATCTTCATGTGCTGTGAGTGTTGAATCTTCATCAAACAAGTAAGCATCGCCTGCTTTAAGTACTTGACCGGCAATATCAATCTCACCTTCGATCACATGCACATAGTTAAATTTTTGAGTCGCTTTAACTTGCAGGCTGTGATCTTTTTCCAAATATGCTGCTTTAATTTCAGCATTTTGACGAATATGCATGGGAGCATCATCATTTGGACCGACAATCAATTGCCATTCATTAGGTGATTTTTTAGGATCACGTTCAATTTGTTGATAGTTTGGCTCGGCATCACGAACATTTGGAATTACCCAGATTTGAAGCATATGGACAGCTTCATCACCTTGATTGATTTCGCTATGTTGTACCCCCGTACCTGCACTCATCAATTGCCATTCACCTGCATTGATATGACGTTCATTTCCCATACTGTCTTTATGTGAAATAGTGCCTTTCAATACACAGGTCAAGATTTCCATGTTGTCGTGAGGATGAGTACCAAAGCCATTGTGTGCGGCAATCGTATCATCGTTGATCACACGGAGAGAGCCTACACCCATATATTTTGGATCATACCAGCTACCAAACGAGAAGCTGTGCTTGGTGTCCAACCAACCCATTTTGACATGACCACGGTTTTCACTGCGATGTAAAAAAGTATTCATCTCCAATCTCCAATTCTTTATTTTTTAACATGTGTTGATTTTAATATTTAAATATTTGAGATGAAACAATGAAATTACAACACATTGTTTTGTTTTTGCAACGATACTTAAGGAAGCTGTAAATAAAAAACCAGTGCAAAAGCACTGGTTCTCTATAGTTAAAGCCTTTGATTATTCAAGGAACTTAACAGTAACACCTGATTTTACTTTTTTACCGAGATCATTTGCATCCCAGTTGGTTAAACGAATACAACCGTGTGATGCAGTTTTAGAAATCGCAGATGGGTTTGGTGTACCGTGAATACCGAATGATTTTTTGCTTAAACCAATCCAGATATTACCTACAGGTGCATTTGGACCAGGTGGTAAGGACAGGGGTTTCAAGTTCTTGCCTTGTACAAAGTTGCTCGGTGAGTAGCTGTACCAAGGGTTACGTGCTACACCAGTCACTTTATATGTACCTGTTGGTGAAGGCGTATCTGAACTACCGATGGTTGCCGGGAAAGAGCCAACCATTTGGTTCTGTGCATTAAACAAATACAACTGTTTGGCACCTTTATGGGCAACGATCAAATGAATGTTTTCAGGCAATTCATTACGGATGTTGGTCACAACAATTTTTTCACCAACTTTGTTGAAGTTCGCTTTTGGATTCAGTTTCTTCAAGAAATCTTCATCCATATGGAATTTTTCACCCAACATTTCAGTCACACGTGTGTAGTACAAACCTGGCATTTTTGCCTGTAAGGCATAATCATGCGGGATTGATTTTGCATATGGACCCTTTAAGTCTTCAGCGGTGATGGTGTATTCAACAAAAGCTGGCTTATTGCCTTGTTGAGCCACCAGCGCATCCCAAGTTTCTTTGGTTAATTCACCCGTCGGTTTAATACCATTCATTTGTTGGAATGAGGCAATGGCTTTCAGGGTGTTCATACCACTCGAACCATCAATTGCACCAGGAGAAGCATGGGCATTATTCAACATGACATGTGCACGCGCATAAACAGGGAACTGTCCTCTGCCAATATTTTCATACCATTGTGCGTTATTTATTCCGTCTAAAGTCCAAGTTGCTTTAGGTGCATTTGGATTGACCGGCGCTTTTGCTGGCGTCGTTTGAGGTGCAGAAGGTGCAATACCCGTACCCGAAGTTTTATCTTCAGTTTTTTCTAAATTCTGTAGCGTATTGGCTGCCTTGTCTAAATCTTGCTGCTCTTGCGGACTGATCTGTGCTTCTACACTTGAAGCAGAACTGTCAATGGCAAGTGGATCAATAGGATCTTCAACAGGAGCAGCAACTTTTTTAGGCGTTAGCGGTTGCTCAGCTGTAGATGCAGCAAATGCTGTACCTGTTAATACACAGCTTAAACTCAAAGCAAGAATTGAGCGAACGAACATGTAGATCAACCTTAAGAATTATTCATAATTTATGACTAAAAATCTGCTTAAGTATTACAGAATTTATAATGTGTTGCAGTATTTGTTTTGTGTTAATCATTTTTTTCTATAGACTTTTTTGTCCCAGATGAGTTTTGTTTTGTTTTCGTATACAAAATTGTTGTCCCAATCAATAAGCTCAAAACTTTATTGAGAAAAATTTTCAAGAAATGAATATCGGCGGAACCTTTTTGTTATGATGGAGCGAATTTAATATTTGATTGGGAAAGTAAATGACGACCTTAAAAAATGATCGTTTTCTACGTGCCTTATTGCGTGAACCAGTAGATACCACACCAGTTTGGATGATGCGTCAAGCGGGACGATATTTACCAGAATATCGTGAAACACGTGCTAAAGCAGGCGATTTTCTTTCTCTTTGTAAAAATACTGAATTTGCTTGTGAAGTGACTTTACAACCGTTACGGCGTTATGCATTGGATGCTGCAATTTTATTTTCAGATATTTTGACAGTACCTGATGCTTTAGGTTTAGGTCTTTATTTTGAAACAGGCGAAGGACCTAAATTTCATAAAACTGTACGCACAGAACAAGATGTCGCAAACCTACCAAAATTCAATGCTAAGTCTGATCTTGCTTATGTGATGAACGCAGTTTCAACGATTCGTTCTGCATTGGCGGGTCAAGTGCCTTTAATTGGTTTTTCAGGCAGTCCTTGGACATTGGCAACCTATATGGTTGAAGGTGGTTCAAGCAAAGACTTTCGTTTTACCAAACAGATGATGTATGCGCAACCCGAAGTCTTACATGCATTATTAGACCGTCTCGCTGACGCCGTGATTGAATATTTAAACGCACAAATCGAGGCAGGCGCTCAGGCTGTTCAAATTTTTGACAGTTGGGGGGGAGCATTGGCACATCGCGAATATTTAGAATTTTCACTCAAATATATGCACAAAATTGTCGCAGGCTTAAAACGTGAAAATGAAGGGCGTAAAGTGCCGGTAATTTTATTTACTAAAGGCGGTGGTCAATGGTTGGAACCAATGATCGCGACTGGTGCAGATGCGTTCGGTTTAGATTGGACAACACCTTTGAATGTCGCGCGTCAAACAGTCAATGGGCGAGCAGCACTACAGGGTAATTTAGATCCTGCGACCCTCTATGGTTCGGCAGCGACGATTGAAAAAGCAACGCAAGCGATGTTGGATGATGCCTATGCGAATGCTGAAAAAACAGGTTATATCGCCAATTTAGGTCATGGCATTACCCAGTGGGTCGATCCTGACCATCCGAAAGTATTTATTGATACTGTACATGAGTACAGTGCGAAATATTTAGGTTAAGTATTTGTTATTGCTCATATGATGAATTACTTTAAAGCATTGTTTGAATTTCTCCATAAGGCAGCTTCCGCTGCCTTATTTGGTATCTTGTTGCTGATTGCATTTATGGTCACAGCGAGAATGGGAAGCCAAGAGTTTTACGGTTTTTTCCGTTATGATTATCTACTGTTTTATGCACTGATGATTCAAGTCTGTTTGCTGTATTTAAAATTGGAATCATGGGCGGAAGCTAAAGTCATTGCATTGTTCCATATTATGGCAATGGGCATGGAGATTTTCTTGACTCATCCGCAAATTGCTTCTTGGCAATATCCACAACCTGCTGTATTTAAAGTTTTAACTGTGCCTTTGTTTGCAGGGTTTATGTACTCAGCAGTAGGAAGTTTTTTTGCTCGTTCACTTCGTCTTTATCAGGTTTCTTTTTTTAATCTGCCACGTTTTGGCACAATGTTGTGTTTGGCGGTATTGTCATATCTCAATTTTATGAGCAAATTCTTTATTCCAGATTTTCGAAATGTACTTTTCATCTGGAGCATTGTGATTTTTTGGAAAACCAAAATTTGTTTTAAATTACAAAAGCATGAAGTACAACTACCTGTGTTGCCTGTCTTGATTGTTTTGGCATTTATTATTTGGATTGCTGAAAATATTAGTACTTTTAACAAAATATGGTTATATCCGAGTCAAGTGGATGCTTGGCATATGGTGGGGTGGGGCAAGCTGGGTTCTTGGTATTTGCTGCTCCTCCTCAGTTTAGTGTTGGTACTTAAAATTCTTGGAGATCGAAATAAAAATGGGCGCTGGGTGCTCAAAAATACAATAAATAATTTCTAAGTTGTCGAATTTTGATTTGCTTATCTGAATTTATGTGATAAATCTACGTGGGTGTAACAGTAGTTACATAAATTTGAAAATAACAATTTGCATATGTTGCATCTAAAATAATACATATGACAATTCTGGAGAATTATATGTTAAAAAAAATCGCTTTAGCTGCTGTGTTGGCTGCGGGTTCAAGTGTTGCGATGGCTGATCCAGACGTCGGTTGTGGTGTGGGTTCTCAAGTTTGGGCGGGTCAATCGGGTAAAGTACCTAAAATTCTCGCAGCAACGACCAATGGACTGTTTACTAACCAGTTACTCGGTATTACTTTTGGTACTTTAGGTTGTAATGGTAATGGCAAAGTGACTGCGCAAGTGGTTACTTTCACGAATGAAAACTCTGAATCACTGGCACGTGATATGGCTGTAGGACAAGGTGAAAGCTTAACTGTACTTGCATCTTTGTTAAATGTTAAAGATGCTGATAAGGCACATTTCTATGCTGTGGCTAAATCTAACTTTGCCAATATCTATTCAGTAGAAAATCAAAATTCTCTACAGGTATTGGCATCACTTCAACAAGTGATGGCAAATGATGCTGTTTTAAAAGCTTACGTTTAAGCCAGAAAAAAACCCTGCTTTGGTGCAGGGTTTTTTTATTCAAAATTACTGCTCAATATATGATTGAAAATGAAACAAGATAAGCTACATGAAACAGGGAAAGTCGTGAGTTGATCCCAACTTATAATTACCGCATTTTATAACCATGATAAATTGATGATTGAATGAAATACTTAGCACTTAGTTTTAGCATATTCAGTACATTACTGACCATTCATTCGCATGCAGAAATACCAACATTAGAACAACAGACTTTAGCGCAATATTTACAGCTTGCTCAACAAAAACAATTGGCTGAACAGGTAACATGGAAACGTTTACTTTATGCTGAGGGCACTGCTGAACATGGATCAAATCAAAAAAAGCGCTATCAAAGTGAAGTCAGCTATTCAGGATATTTTTTTGCGCCAGATGGGCGAACCAATATTCAACATGAGTTGGATGCCGATATCAAAGCATTGTTCCAAAAGGCTGAACCGAATCAATCCATTCGCTGTAAATTTCCTGCCCGAAGCCAGTGGTTGATGCAGCAGTTAAATATTACTGAACAACAGTTACCTGTTATTTCTTGTCCGGAATTTGATCAATGGTTTGGACAAATCAAACCTTATAAAGCCACCTTGATCTATGCGACGGATTTTATGGGAAATCCAAGTTCAATGTTTGGACATACCTTACTTCGGCTTGATCCAAAAGATCAGAAGCAATTGAATTTGGTATCCTATGCAATTAACTATGCTGCCACCGTCAATAGTGATGACAACTGGTCGTATGCGTGGAAAGGTCTGGTTGGAAAATATCCAGGTGAATATTCATTAATGCCGTATTATCGAAAAGTAAAAGAATATGGTGATTTTGAAAGTAGGGATCTTTGGGAATATGAACTCAATTTAAATCCAGAGGAAACTGCATTTTTAGTCAAACATATTTGGGAAATGCAAAAAGTCAGCTTTCCTTATTATTTTGTCAGTGACAATTGCGCTTATCGATTGCTTGGTTTACTTGATCTTGTTCGTCCCAATTCGAATTTACGAAAAAAATTTACTTATGCTGCCATCCCGATTGAAACCATCAAGGCAATTGATCAACAAGGATTAATTCGAGAAACCGTATATCGTCCTGCATTAGAAACACAATTAAATTCGCAAGCCAAGCAGCATGGTCATCCCCTGGCTAAGATCGCACATGAAGTTGCATCGCTAGCGCCGCAACAGATGCCTCAAGCAATAGCTTCCTATAGTGATGCAGATCAGGCGAAAATTTTAGAAATGGCGTATGACGATTTATATTTGCAGTTTGTGGCGCGACAAGTCGATGCAAGCTTTACCCAGCCACGCTTTAGACAGCTGCTTGGTTTGCGCAGTCAGATTTCAATTGCAAAGCAACGTCAAGCGCCCTCTGAACCTAAGATAAATCCAGTCAAAGGACATGATGCACGTAAATGGTCGGTTGCTCTAGGTGAGGTGCAAGGGGACAAATATGCCGAGATTGGTCATCGACAGGCTTATCATGAATTAACCGATCCGCAAGGTGGTTTCCGGACAGGTACGCAGTTACTGTTCTTGGATGGTGCGGTACAGTGGCGAAATGATCGTTTCAAGCTTGAACATCTTGATTTACTCACGGTGAACTCCTATAACCCGATTACCCCTTTTAAAACACCAATAACATGGGGCTTTACTTTGGGTTGGCAACAAGAAGCAATTCAGAATGGGCGGTTTACAGACCAACAGCAGCACGGCGTAATAAGTACAAAAGCGCAGTCTGGTTATACCATTGCAGATGATGACCGAAAGCATTTGTGTTATGCAGAGCTGCAAACTCAGTTGCAAGCAGGAAAATCATTGGATAATGGATGGCGGATAGGTTTAGGTCCGACTTTAGGCTGTCAAAATATTTGGTCAGAACGGCTGAACAGTGTGGTTCAAGTTGAGTTACCGTACTGGCAAGACTCCAGTCAGTGGAATTTACGGGTGAACGGCATGTTTCAGTACGCACTGGATTCACAAAATAGTCTAAACCTAAAATGGGAATATCAGCAGCAAAATCAAATAGACTGGCAAAAGATCGGTTTGGGTTATGTTCACTATTTTTAGCGATTAAAACCTTCGAAAAATTAGCCCAGTAGGTTTTGGATTCGAATTCGAAGAATCTATTGCCAGTTGCGTAAAAAAGGACTTCTGCATTTTGCAAAATAATCGCCTTGATCAAGCGCTCGGATTGTATCGAGATAACCCGCATCAAGGGCTTCCTCAAACTGTTTAAAGTCCGCAAAAACTTGAGCCTGAATTTGATAAGTTCTTGCGCAGATCAATTCACCAACTTTATTTTTTAAATACGAAATTTCAGATTTTAGTGTATTGAGGCTGATATTTTCATCTTCATACAGGTAAAGGTGTAATTGCTCTAAGCTTAGACCCATTGGGTTGAGAATTAAAATACAGATAATTTCAAATTGTCGAGGTGTTAAAAGTACGGGATGATGATTGATTTTTATTTCATATGGGCTTGAATAGGCATGGATGGATAAAAACCGTTTAGGTTCATCATTTATTTTCTGTGAGATCATCTCTGCACACTGTGTTGCTGCCAATGGCCCAAATATATTTTCTTGTTTAAAACGGTTAAATAAAATCACCTCCCCATAGATGTGATTAGTCTTTAAATCGAGAATAGCAGCTTTATAAACATATTCATTTCGTGATTCAAAAGGATAGTCTATGCGTTGGTGTGTCGGCAATTGACTGGGACATGAAGTACACCAGTACAAATCTTTATCTACATCCCAAATTTGTATGGTGATTAAAGCCAATGAGGCGGTATTGATTAAGTCATTTTTACATGCAATTAAAGCAAATCTCAGATTTTGATGGGCGAGTGAATTTCTCTTTATCGGTATTAGATTCTGGGTGATCGCAGCATTTTTTTCATCCATGGGTTAAATCACATCATATTTTTTTGTGTATAAATTCTAAATACTATATTAATTTTAACAAATAAATGGCAAGTCTGTATTTTTTATATTTCTGATTGAGCATGCTTTTATCCAAACTCTATTTCTCTATGCGCTTCAACTTTTTTCCTACCTTTGTTTGTTAGATTGAAATTGAATCTGTTTTAACGGAAGAAACAGACCAGTGATTAAAACAAATGAATAAAAATGGACGTAATCCAAGGAAAGGCACTTTTTTTGCTTATACAAGAAAAGGCAATCAAAAAAGGAACAAAGATGAACAATCACAACGAACCATTATCTGTCGGTAAGGCGGACGATTCCAAAGATTATTTTGCGCAACGGGAACTTAAAAAAGGTGCAGTCGGGTGGCTGTTACTGGTTGGTTTAGGGATTGCCTATGTCATTTCAGGGGATTTTGCGGGTTGGAATTTCGGGATTGCACAAGGTGGATGGGGAGGGATGTTTGTCGCGGTTGTTCTTGCGGCGATTATGTATTTGTGCATCTGCCTTTCCATGTCTGAAATGTCGACCATGATGCCTACCGCAGGTGGTGGGTACAGTTTTGCTCGTATGGCATTTGGTCCATTTGGGGGTTATCTGACTGGAACTGCAATTTTGATTGAATATGCGATTGCACCGGCAGCAATTGCGACATTTATTGGTGCATATTGTGAGTCCCTATTCGGTATAGGGGGATGGATCATTTATTTGATATGTTATTTGGTCTTTATGGGGCTTCATCTAAAAGGTGCAGGCGAGGCACTAAAAATCATGTTTGTGATTACAGCGATCGCCGTGGTTGCAGTTGTGGTGTTCTTGGTTGCCATGCTTCCACATTTCAAAAGTGCAAATTTATTTGATATTGCAATAGATTCATCAAAAGCTGGTGCAAGTCATTTTTTACCGCAAGGCTATTTAGGCATTTGGGCAGCAGTTCCTTATGCGATTTGGTTTTTTCTTGCTGTTGAGGGTGTTCCTTTGGCTGCGGAAGAAGCTAAAAATCCAGCCCAATCTCTGCCTCGTGGTTTGATTGGAGCCATGCTGATTTTAGCTGCATTTGCTATTTTAATCTTGCTTCTTAGTGCAGGCGCAGCAGGTGCCAGTGTATTGAAAGACTCAGGCGCGCCGTTGGTGGATGCAATTGTTAAAGTTTATGGACAGGGTGGGTTGGCAAACTTTGTCAACTTTGTCGGTTTGGCAGGTCTAATCGCAAGTTTTTTTTCCATTATCTATGCCTATTCGCGACAAATTTTTGCGCTTTCTCGGGCAGGCTATTTACCCACCTCGTTGTCTCTGACCAATAAAAACAAATCGCCTTATTTAGCCGTAATTATACCGGGCATCATCGGTTTCTTATTGTCACTGACCAAACAGGGTGATCTGCTGATTTTAATCGCAGTATTCGGTGCAACGATCTCATATGTATTGATGATGATGGCACATATCAAGTTGCGCATTTCACAACCTGATGTACACCGCCCATATAGAACTCCAGGAGGAATTGTAACTTCAAGCATTGCTTTGATTTTATCGGTTATTGCTGTCGTTGCAGGTTTTCTTGTTGACCCTAAAGTATGGTTTATTGCTTTGGGAATTTATGTGGTCTTTATTCTCTATTTTCTGGTGTATAGCCGTTACCATTTGATTTCAGGGACACCCGAAGAAGAGTTTGCCAGTATTAAGGCAGCAGAACAGGAATTATAAGTATGGCTTATCGGCACAATGTTGCGCAGCAACACTATATTTTCCACGATTTGAAAACTTTAATGGCAAAGGCGACACCGTTACGCTCAGGAGATGAACTGGCAGGCATCGCTGCCAACAATGCAACAGAACGAGTAGCTGCACAAATGGCGCTTGCTGAAGTGCCGTTAAAAACTTTTTTAAATGAAGCGGTCATTGATTATGACAAAGATGACATCACACGTTTAATCATGGATGAGCATCGCTCAGATTTGTTCGCACCAATATCACATTTTACTGTAGGTGACTTTAGGAACTGGTTGTTAAGTGAAGAAGCAACGGCTGAGACACTGGCAAATTTAGCCAAGGGTCTTACTCCCGAGATGGTGGCAGCTGTCAGTAAAATCATGCGCAATCAAGATCTGATTCTGGTGTCCAGTAAATGCGAAGTGGTGACTCAGTTTCGCAATACGATTGGCTTAAAAGGTCATTTATCTACACGCTTACAACCCAACCATCCTACCGATGATGTATTGGGGATTTCTGCAAGTTTATTGGATGGGTTGATGTATGGTAATGGCGATGCGGTGATTGGCATTAACCCTGCGACAGATAACCTCCATAATCTTTCTGAGTTGCTCAAACTGCTCGACCACATTATCCAGAAGTATGAAATTCCAACCCAATCGTGTGTATTGACGCATATCAGTTCAGGGATTCAACTTGCAGAGCAAAATATTCCCATTGATCTGATGTTTCAATCCATTGCAGGAACACAGTTAGCAAATGATGGTTTTGGAGTAACGCTTGAGTTGCTCCAAGAGGGTTATGAAGCGACTTTAGCACTGAATCGAGGAACAATTGGTCAAAATGTGATGTATTTTGAAACAGGACAGGGCAGTGCCTTATCGAGTAATGCCCATCATGGTGTGGATCAACAAACGATTGAAGCACGGGCTTATGCGGTTGCGCGTAAATATAATCCTTTATTGGTCAATACCGTGGTTGGATTTATTGGTCCTGAATATTTATATAATGGCAAACAGATTATTCGAGCAGGTTTGGAGGATCATTTCTGCGGCAAGTTACTCGGTGTACCGATGGGTTGCGATATTTGTTATACCAACCATGCCGATGCAGATCAAAATGACATGGATGTACTGTTGACCCTTTTTGGAGCTGCAGGTATTAATTTTATTATGGGAATTCCTGGTTCAGATGATGTGATGTTGAATTATCAAACCACATCTTTCCATGATGCACTGTATTTACGTCAGTTAATGGGATTAAAACCAGCCCCGGAATTCTCAGCTTGGCTAGATCACCAGGGCATTTTTCATCAAGAACAACGACAGATTCAATGGCCGAAAAGTATGCCTAAAAATTTTGCAAAATTATTATCTTAAAAGGCGCATCAACCATGAAGCTCTCCAAATTTGAAACGTTCACGAATGGTCTGTATGAAGATCCATGGCACAAACTCAAGCAATATACCGATGCACGAATTGCAATGGGGCGAGTCGGCTGTAGTATTCCTACGCAGGCTTTGCTTAACTTTCAGCTGTCGCATGCTCAAGCCAAAGATGCTGTTTTCCATCAATTAAATGTTGAAGACATGCAGCGCAAGCTGACGGATTTAAAATTTCCAAGCCTGGTGGTAAAAAGCAAGGCGATAAACAAAGAAATTTATTTGAAACGTCCCGATTATGGACGTCAGTTATCTCAACAATCTCAGACACAGCTAATGGAGTATGTTGCTGACCATCCGCAACCATACGATGTATGTATTGTTGCGGGTGATGGGCTTTCTGCGCGTGCCATCGAAGAGAATGCAATTGCTTATATCAATGCGTTGCGTGAACATATTCTTGCCGAGGGATGGACACTTGCGCCAATTGTGATTGCGACGGGAAGTCGAGTTGCATTGGGAGATGAGGTTGCCCAAACGTTCAATGCACTTATGTTGATTATGCTGATTGGTGAACGTCCCGGTTTGAGTTCGCCTGATAGTATGGGTGTTTATTATACATGGAAAGCCCGTAAAGGCTGTCTGGATTCAAGTCGAAACTGTATTTCCAATGTTCGACCTGCGGGATTAAGCATTCAAATTGCGACTCAGCGTTTAATGGCACTCATGCGGAATTCATTCAGACTACAACGTTCTGGAGTGGATTTAAAAGATGATCATGTCGTGCCTTTACACAGTAATGAAAACCCGCCCAAATTATTATTCTAATCTTAAACATTAAATTTCGTAGATCAAGCAATGCCCGAGCGTGTTATTGGGTATTGTTTTTTATTTCATCAGGTCTTACCGTGAGCTTTTAATATAATCATTGAGTGATTTATGGTGCACTTCGGCTATGGTACAAAGTCCGCCTAAATCTTTAAAGTGATCTTTTGTTTAAAGTTTATTTAATCACCATGATCGATATACCATAACAGCTTAGCCAAAAAATCAGGGATGTCCAGGTAACGCATGTATTGCTGAGAATACTGAATTATTTCTTGCTTAAAAACGATAAAAAGAGATGCAATGACATATAAATGAGTCTAAATGACCTATGGAATTGTATTCAATTGGGTAAAATTCTAAAGACAGCACCAGCTCAATTAAAAAAATGATAATCAGCCAGAGGCAGGATGAACCATGGGAATATTAACGAAATTTATTAAGTCTGCGGTATATCATGAGCCATTACCGATTCGCCGTGATGTAAGATTTAACTTGCCGGCAGAACGGATTGCGGATTGGCATACCCCCGCAGGACCAATTTTTACGGCATTATTAAATACTTTTTCCATTGTTTTGCCTATTGGAGAGCGTTTCTTTATTGATGCTGTTCGAGCACATCGTGATTTAGTTCAGGATCCTGAATTGCAAAAAGCAGTCACCGCATTTATTGGACAAGAGGCGATGCATGGTCGAGAGCATGAGGAGTACAACAATGCGCTATTTACTCGATCTCCCATTGCACCGAAATTTGAAGCGCTGGTACTCGATATTTTTGGGTTGATCAAACAGCATTTACCTGCTTATTTTTGGTTGAGTGGGACGATAGCACTAGAACATTTTACGGCATTATTGGCAGATTCAGTGTTGCGTACACCTGAATTATTTGAAGGTGCAGAACAACATTATGCCAATATTTGGCGTTGGCATGCTTATGAAGAAACAGAACATAAAGCAGTTGCTTTTGATGTATGGAACACTGCGATGGGACAGGGACCTTATGCATATGCAATTCGTAGTTTTGGTTTGGTGATCGCAACCATTGTATTCTGGGGATTGGTGATTCCTGTGTTTCTTAATATAGTCAAAGGTGAAGGCAAGCTCAGCGATATATCAAGTTGGAAAAAAGCGTATCGTTATACTTTTGGCGAGATAGGCGCACTGAGAAAACAATTGGGAAATTATATGGATTACTTCCGTCCAAGCTTTCACCCTTGGGATCACGATAATCGTGCGCATATGCAACAAATGGAGCAATTGATCTATCAATTGACTGAAAAGAAATCATAATCCTTCAATTCATATTCATTTATGTCAATTTTTTCGATGAGATTGTTGATAAATTTTTGATATAAAATGATTTTTTTATTCCGCTGTTGAGATGACTTCTAGAAAGCCAAAACAGATTGAAGTGGCGATGAATTTCGTTCCACTTCCAATCCGGGTTGATCTAGATCATTTGACTGAATCAAACATTATCCGCATTAAATCCATTTTTTTAAAGTAGATGTCCTACCTGAGAAAGCACAGTTTTGCCTTTTTGGGTGACAACTAACTCTACATCTGGCGTTTCACTTGCACCTAACAGATTGCGATAAATGATGTATTGATAACTGCCATTGTTAAAAATATAGTGATGATTACCCCCTGAACCATCCATAACCACTTTGCCTTGGTTTAAAATCAAATCGGGTTTTTCAATTTGTGATTGTTTTACTCCCCACGCAGCATAACGATACAGACCATTTGGCATTTCATCGATACGTATTTGAAATTTAGCTGTTTTGAATTGTAAATCGGCTTTGTTAAAATTTCTCAGTGATGGATGCAATTTCTGTTTTTGTTTGGAAATTAACTGTGCCTTTAATTTTTGTTCTGCATCACTGCTAGAGTTGACAGCCTTAATCTGATGACCCTCTAGCCAAACTGTACCAAGATCGAGCATGACGCCACGCCATCCCACACTTTGCCACTGCGATGGCTTTGAATTGGCAATTGCATGAATGAGTTTTTGATCAAACACTTGATTAAAGCGCTGCTTCATTTCAGTGGGATTTTGAATACTTGGGAGGGGTTCTTCACGAGCTAATGGGTAGACAATATTGTTGGAAATCGCCGTGACATTTTTATTTTTAAATAGCTTAATTACGATCTGAACATCTTTGAGTTCATGACTATTCAGATTGTCGGCAAATGCTGTAGAAGTGGCTAATGCTGTGATAAAAAACAATAAATTTTTCATTTAAAGAGTAAATAAGTACTGGTATTTTTTAATCATACAATTAAATAAATAATCAGTGAATATTATTACAAATCATAGCTATAAAAAATTACACATATCTAAAGTATCTGTTTGAATTTTCCAGCCATACAACCAGTTGATTTGTAAGAGCATATACTCAGACTTCAACCACAACGAAGTATTTTTTTACCGTTTCTACGACTTCAAATGTACCTGAAAATCCTGGGGGAATAATACCTGCTTGTCCCGCTTTGATTTCTATGAATGTTTGGGTCAGCGGCTCATGTAAACGGACCACACCTTCAATAATCTGGAAAAATTCTTGTTTATTGTCTGCAAACTGAATGTGCCAAGCACCTATTTCACATTGCCAAATACCACAGTTCATATTGGGGTGTTCGTATAGACTTTCAGTAAGGCGTTTTGGATTTCCTTGAACCAAACGATCTGCACGAGGATAGTCTATACTCATTTTACCCTGTGTCAGACCATAGCCAGCCAACCAAATTGAAGACATGTTAAAAACCTGCTGAAAATAAAGCCCCAGTAGAATGAGGCTTCAAGAGTGATATGAAGATGTACGTGGCTTGCAGTTTAGTGCGCTTCTGGCACCGCAGAAAGAAACTCACGGCGTGCTTCTTTATCCGTTTTAAAGTCACCAACAAATGAGACAGTACGTGTGGTTGACTCTTGTTTACTTACACCACGCATCATCATACACATATGTGCTGAATCAATCACTACAGCAACGCCACGTGCTTGAGTCACTTCAGCAACTGCATCAGCGATTTGTTTGGTCAGTTGTTCCTGAATCTGTAGGCGACGGGCAAACATTTCAGTAATTCGTGCAAATTTGGACAAACCGAGTACATTCCCCGACGGAAGATAGGCAATATGTACACGACCATGGAATGGCAGCAAATGGTGTTCACATAAAGAATAAAATTCAATATTTTTAACCAATACCATTTCGTCATTATCCGAAGGGAAGACTGCATTATTGGTGACTTCTTCGAGCGTTTTGCTATAACCAGACGTCAAGTACGAAAAAGCTTTAGCCGCACGCATAGGCGTATCTTTCAGACCAGGACGGTCTAAGTCCTCGCCAACGGCAGTTAAAATATTTGCGTAGGATTGCTGCATAGACATAAAACGTGTTCACTTATACGGTTTGAACAAGGACGGCATTGTAGCAGAAAAATCGATAAATTTTTTCAATTACAAGATAAACCGCCACTGTGGGAGATTTTGGATTAAATCAAATAAAGAATTATGGGTTACGATTAAACTTTGGGTTTTTTTCACTACGTTTAAGCAGCACTAAAACAGCACCTGTACCTCCTTGTTTTTCAGGAGCACTCACAAATGCTAAAACATCACGATGCTGTCGAAGCCATCCATTGACATAGGTTTTGAGAATGGCTTCAGGACCTTTGCCATGCACGATTTTAATAACATTCTGATTTTCATCTTTTGCCATCTGAATAATCGTTAAGACTGCAGAACGTGCTTCTTCAACAGTACAACCGTGTAAATCAACTGCTTCAAACCAACGTAGATTGCCTGCTTTTAAATCTTCAAAAACCTTATGTTGCAGTGTTGCAATGCGATAACTTAGAGCAGCTTGACTGGCAACGGGGTTGAGCATTGCCTGAGTATCCGATAATTCCGCATCATCGGCTTCAAATGCACCTTCAGCAGCAGCACGTTTTGCGAGCATTTTTGCATCTGGCTTTTTTCTGACATCCTTACGCTCAATTTTAGCAATATTGCTGTTATCCAGTTTAGTCACACCTTTTAAAGCAGTTTTAAACAAATCAGCATCGTTAATATCATCTTCATGGGATGAAAGCACATGTTTCGATTCAGGTTGTGCTGCAACTTTTGAAGTATGTGGGTGAGTGATTTGTTTTTTGAACTGCTTTAATAAATCCAGTTGAGACTTGGAAAATGTAGAATCAGACTTACTCATAATTGCAAAAAACAATAGACGGCGATATTTGCTGATGATTATAGTCTGAAAGCGATTAAATTTGAACTGAATTGCATTCACAAGATACTGGGTAATTTAACGGCGCTCTGAAGTTTATGGTTTATTGAGATATGAATCGATTAATTTTAGCGCGCGCTTGTTTTTATACAGTTTTGCAATGTCTAATGCTGATTGTTGTTCATTAAATTTTGAAATACAGACTTTTTCAATTAAAGCACCTTTGTTGAGCAAAAGGGCAACAGTTTGAAATTGATTGAGTCGTATTGCTTTACCCAATGGCGAACACATGCTGAAATAATATGTATGGGGTTCAATTTCATCTATCACGATTTGGTTAAGCTGTCTAAGCCTCATATTCTTCAAAAAATCCAGATCATGATGTTCAATGGCCGCCATAATTAAATCAATATCTTGAAACTGAGCATCCTCTTTTAAATATTGAAGATATAAAATTTGGGCTTTTTTATAATCATCAATGTTTTGGTTTTGTGTGAGGTTTTTGATTAAATTTTGCATAAATTCATGCATGTCACTGAAATGATGGGTTGCTGCGTAAAACATGAATGCATTCAACATATATTGATCTGTTGATAAATGATGTTCCAGCTCAAGAGCTGGTTTCTCATTAAAATTGTGTTCGAACTGATCGAGCATTTCAAATAGAATCAGTTGAGATTGAATGTTGATTGCTTTGAGCAATGTGTGCTGTTGTTCTTTATATGCAAGATGGTAAGTTGATTTTTGGACTGTTTTATTTTCTGGGGAGATTGTAAAGTCAATATGAATAGATGGTCCTTGATAACTGATAATTTGAATTTGGTTTTTTTTAAACAGATAGTTTTTTTGCTTAAGAAATTCAATCTCAATATTTGGAAAAATCTGCCCAAGATCAAGTTGTGCAGCAATGATACCTTCAGATTGTTGGGGAATATTAAAATAGAGTATCCGTTTTGAATCAATATAATAGGGTGAACCAGAGTAAATGGATATTTCTTTTGCCCAAGTCATGTGTTGGAATAAATAAAACAGCGCTAAAAATAAAAAAACAAACCTCTGTGTTATCGATTTAAATTTCATTATTCTCAATTCTCAATTCTCAATTCTCAATTCTCAATTCTCAATTCTCAATTCTCAATTCTCAATTCTCAATTCTCAATTCTCAATTCTCAATTAAAGAAGAGGCTTAAAATAAATTATAGTATTGTTATCTGTGAGAATAATCTATGTACCTATTATTCATAATAAAATGGAAAAGTATAACTCAACAATCAGTAAGTAATAAAAAACAAAATAGACTCGTATTCCATCATTAAAAAACTGTCTATTCAACTGAGGCTGAATATACGGGTAGAAAGGGTGAGCAATCTCACCCTTTACACATGATTTATATATTTTGAGGTGTGCCAAACAGTGCTGAAAAAGCATGATCAGGACGAGATTGCTTCATAAAACTTTCACCCACCAGGAATGAGTGAATATCATGTTCCTGCATCATTTGAACATCATTTGCTGTTGCTATACCACTTTCAGTAACCAATAAGCGTGTAGGTTCAAGTAATTTTTTCAAACGCAGTGAGGTATTTAAATCGACATCAAAGGTTTTTAGATTACGATTGTTCACACCTAACAGACATTGATCCGAGAGTTTCAAAGCACGTTCAAGTTCGTCTTCATCGTGTACTTCTACTAAAACATCCAGCTTGTGTTCGAAAGCAGTTTTGGACATTTCTTCAAGTTGTTGATCGGACAAGCAGGCCACAATCAACAGGATACAATCTGCATGTAAGGCGCGCGCTTCAATTACTCCATAGGGATCAATTAAAAAATCTTTACGAAGGGCAGGTAAATCACAGTGATTACGTGCGATCTGAATATTTTCATCAGCACCCTGAAAGAAATCAACATCTGTTAAAACGGACAAACATGCAGCACCTGCTTGTTGGTATTGTTGAGCGATTTCAGCAGGATTAAAATTTTCACGAATAATGCCTTTTGAAGGTGAGGCTTTCTTAATTTCTGCAATTACTCCGGGACGTTTGCTGTTTAGTGCTTGAGCGAAATGACGGACAGGCGTTGCTGCACGAGCAAGTTCCTCAACATCCTTTAAACTACGTTGCTTTAAACGGATGTTAAACTCTTCATGTTTACGATCAACAATTTTACCTAAAATTGTATTGGCAATGTCTAGCATGGTTAATTCCTTCTATCCTTAAGCTTCGTATTCTTTGAGCGTTTTGGTAAATTCCGACAAAATCCCCATTTTTTCCAAAGCTTGCCCGCCATAGATAATATCATGTGCTAAAGCGACACCCTGTTTATAGGTATCGGTTAAACCTGAAACGTAGATGCCTGCACCAGCATTTAAAGCAATCATATTTGCCGCTTTTTCACCTTTGGCTGATTTTTTCTTGCCCAGTGCATCTTTAATCAAAGCAAGACTTTCAGCTGAACTCTCGACTGAAAGCCCGGTTAAGGTTTGAGATTCGATATCGACATCTTCTGGCTGAATAGTCCACTCCGTCACTTCACCATCTTTCAACTCAGCAACATAGGTTGATGAAGCTAGGGTGATTTCATCCAGACCATCTTTAGAATGGACCACCATGGCATGTTCAGCACCCAACTGTTTTAAAACCTCAGCCAAAGGACGGCATAATTCTGTAGAGAAGACGCCAATCACATAGCGTTTTACCCCAGCCGGATTCGTAAGCGGGCCAAGGAGGTTGAAAATACTGCGGAAACCGAGTTCTTTACGAGGACCCGCTGCATATTTCATTGCTTTGTGATGATTGGGTGCGAATAAAAAACCAACCCCCATTTCACGTATGCAACGTTCAGTTTGTTGCATATTGAGGTCAAGGTTGATACCAGCCTGTTCTAAAAGATCAGATGAACCAGACTTTGATGAAACGCCACGATTGCCATGTTTTGCTATGGTTGCACCTGCAGCAGCAATCACGAATGAGGACGCTGTCGATACATTAAAGAGATTTTGTCCATCACCGCCTGTACCCACAATATCAACTAAATGAGGAATGTCACTGACTTCAATTTTAATCGCAAACTCACGCATGACACGTGCGGCAGCCGTAATTTCATCGATACTTTCGCCCTTTAGACGTAATCCCATCATCAGTGCACCTATTTGTGCATCTGTAGCTTCGCCTTGCATGATGGTGCGCATCACTTCTTCCATTTGCGGTTGAGTGAGTTCAATATTTTTGGTGATGTTATTTAAAGCTTGTTGAATATTCATGATTTGGTACTACGCTCATTTCGCATAAATTTCTAAAAAGTTTTTAAAGATTTGATGACCATGTTGACTCAGAATTGATTCAGGATGAAACTGCACACCTTCTATTGGCAGTGTCTTATGTTTTACACCCATGATTTCTTCCATTGAGCCATCTGTTTCATTGGTCCAGCAAGTGACTTCAAGGCATTCAGGAACTGTAGCTTGATCAATCACAAGTGAGTGATAGCGTGTCGCTGAAAAAGGTGAAGGTAAATTGCTGAAAATCCCTTGATCGCTGTGGTACATGTCAGATAAACGACCATGCATCACGGTTTTGGCACGAATAATATCGCCACCAAAAGCTTGACCAATAGCTTGGTGCCCTAAACAAACACCAAGAGTAGGAATTTTTCCAGCAAAATGTTGAATTGCTGGAATAGAAATCCCGGCCTCAGAAGGAGAGCAAGGTCCAGGGCCAATGACCAGATATTGTGGTTGCCATCGTTCGATATCCTCTAAAGTCACGGCATCATTGCGAACAACTTTTACTTCTTGGTTTAACTCGCCAAAGTACTGGACAATGTTATACGTAAAGCTGTCGTAATTATCGATCATTAGAAGCATATCAAACTTAACCTTTTGAATTTAAAAACTAATTTTAAATTGATGCCATATCGTACTCAATTCTGTACTCAATGTGCTTAAAGTAACCTATTTAAAAGGATATAAAAAAGCCACCTTAATTGGTGGCTATATTAGCACTGTTTGTCGTATCTTTTACAATGGTTTGAACATAACTCAGGAACCAATAACTTTTACGACCATCCTTATAAGGTCGGTTAATAAAACCCTCTCTAATTTTACGATCCAAAGTTTCTGGCTCAATGTTCAGCATATGGGCAAATTCAGCCCGACCAATTTTGCGCTCTTCTTTTTGATTTACTAATTGCTCAACAAGATTGGTTAAATGTTGAAGAGATTCAGATTCAATTTTTAACGTACCCATCAACCTTCCTCCTTTTCCTTAGCCCACCACAAAACTGGACCATCTTCTGTGTCATACGCAGCAACTAAAAATAAACCTTCTTGAGGTGGAACTGGTTTCCAATTAGACCAGTCAGCGCTGTCATCACTAGGGATTTCAGGAATATCTTGGTAATCCCAGTGATCATAAATTATCTCTACATCAAGAGTCTTTTTAAGCTGTAACCATTGCTCATTAGTGTAATGCTCAGCCCCATCAGCGATAGTGTTGTGTTTTGCAATATCAGGGTGGAACCAGTACGCTGATCTTCAGACCATTGAGTTGTGTATTTATACAAGGCATTTGCTTCTGCAGGTGAATTTGCTTTTTCTGCGCGCTCAAGGAGTTCTGCAAGCAATTTATTATATTGTTTCTCCTCAATATTTTTTAATGCATTCGCTTGAAACTCAGTAAGTTTAGAGTTTTTTGCAAGATTTATTTCTGTAATCTGTTCTTTGCTAAACACTTGTTCATTCAAATCATAAAGGGTGGTGTTAATTTCTTCCTCAGAATTACACGAATTAATGCCATTGATATAAATTTGATGATCAAGATTTGTTGCTTTAGGGGCATATTGTTCATGATCTAACTCAAGTAATTTTTCTTCAGTTAATTTACATAAATGTTGAGTGTGCTCACGTTCTAAATTTCCGTTAGCAAAAAACACTGGGCGTAATGAAAGTACAGCTTCAGTAGTCGTACAGCTTGCAATCTGCGTAGCAAATTTTTCAATTATTGAAGTTGGATTTATTTCAATTTCAGCAACTTCATCTACTGTAAAAGCAGGGCGTGTTTTAGGCGCTGGTTCAGTTATGTTTTCCTGATCATTTTTATCAGCATTTACCTCAACTGCCAGACATCATAAATCAATTCAGTATGCCTGGAGAATCTTTTGAAAAACTAGCAAGTCGGATTGCTGCAAAGCTTTCGGATCCCAATGAACTACAGAACTGGAAATCACAGCTGCAGATGGTTGGGTTTAAATCAAAGAGCAGAGGTGTAGCTTAGGTGGAGAGCATCTCAATTGCTGAATATAAAAAACTTTATGGTCCGAGAACCAGGAAGAAATCAAAGCACAAAAGCAGTACTCGAGTTAAAACTCAACGAGGAGAAAGTATCGGTGAATCAATATTGGCGAACCAGTTAAGAGTTTTAAAAATTAGCTTTGAACAGGAATATAAATTCCATCCAAAACGTAAGTGGCGAGCAGATTTTCACATTGTAGGCAAATTGCTGATTGTATGTTAAATGATGTTGAATTTATGCCAATAAAAAAAACAAACGCCAAAAGATACAGTTTGTCAGATTGATGATAACGAAGCTCGTGCTATACAACATCTCGTATTGGATCTACAAGGGCAATCTGAAATATTAGATGATTGGATGGATGCTGTGATTAGTCGATATTTTTATTTCAATAGTTGGTCTGAAATGATAACTCCAGAACGAAGCTAGAATGAGGCGCGATCAGATGTTAAGTGTGGGTTGGCTGTACTTCATAGCAGATACAGTTTCATATTTTATAAATAATAATTAAATAGTTTAATTTAAGTAATTAATTGTTAAGAAGAATACCTAGTTTCAGGTATTTATTTTGGCTAATAAAAATCTTAATTTATCAAATCACGTATTGATCTATGCAGGGATAAGAATATGAAAGATGTATTGAATGTAGGTGAAAGCCTAACATGTGGCCAAATGCTTGTTTCAAAGAATAATATGTTTAGAGCTATCATGCAATATGATGGAAATTTTGTAGTATACGATAATTTAGATAAGCCAATTTGGGCTAGTAAAACTGATGGTAAAGGTGGCAAAATCCTAACAATGCAAGCTGATAATAATTTAGTAATATATAAAGGTGATGGTAAGGCAGTATGGTCTGCAAAATCTAATAAGGAAAATAGTCAACCACAATTAATAATGCAAAATGATCAAAATCTAGTAATTTATAATTTAAATGATGGTAAAGCTTGTTGGTCAATAAACAAAGGAAAGCCTAAAGATGAATGGAAATGGGCTACGAATAATTGGATGCAACAGTCATATGATGTCTTACAAAATCTAACCTTAAAAGACTTTTGTATTCCTGGTTCTCATGATGCTGGAATGTACTATAGAGGTACTAGTACTTCAGGGGCTTTTGATTGTAATGTTTTAACACAATCCGTTCCAATTTATGATCAATTGGTTTATGGATTTAGATATTTTGATATTAGACCAATCTATTTGCCAAGAATTTCAGAGTTTAGAGTAGGACACTTTACAGATCCAATCAAGGTTATTGGGGTACAAGGCGCATGTAGTGTGGATATTAATAAAGTTATTGAAGATGTAAATAATTATACAAAACATAATAATGAATTAATTATTTTAAATTTATCTCATGATCTTAATTTGACAACGGAAAAAAATATCTCTGAAGATGATTGGAGAAAATTATTAAATTTATTTAAAACAAAATTAAATAATTTACTTGTTATGTCACATCGAAGTACAGAAACAGAGAAGGGCTTTCTATTGAAGTTAAAAGTTAGTGAATTTATTAACTCCAAGTCTGCTGTTGTAGTCATAGTACCCGATAGGCTTAGTGATTCATTATTCAATGAGTTAAAATATCAAGGATTTTACAGGCTTAAATCATTGGACTTATATGATGAATATTCTAACACTAATAATTTATGTTGTATGATAAATGATCAGAAAGCAAAATTAATAGATACCAAAGTTAGTAATCCTAATAAATATTTCTTGTTATCTTGGACTTTAACGCAGACTAATGCGCAAGCTGTTACATGTAAGTTACCTGGTGTGAATAGTATTAAGGATTTAGCAAATAAGGCTAATAAAAGATTTGATGATATTTTACCTACTGTAATAAAATATAAACCAAATGTTTTTTATATTGACGATATAAAAGATAATAAGTTAACAACATTTATTATTGATAATATAAATCCAAAGAAGTTAACTGAATGATAAAGATTTAATACTTAAATTTTTAAGGAATGATATGTCATTTTCATTCCTTAAAAGTCTCATTCAAAGCCTTTTGAACCGCATCTACACGCGATTTACAGGCTTTGTAAGCAGACATAGACTCTTCAACAATTTTCATTAAATTGTCGATATCAGGTTCTTCTTGAGAACTTCATAGCCTTCTTTGAAGGTTAATTCTTTTTTAGGCATTATTGTGCACCTTTATTACTTTTGCATCGATTGAACAATCCTGGAGTTCAACTTGGATGCTATCGTTTAAAATTTGTTGAATAGATCGAATTGCTTGCCCATTGCTTCTGACAATACCATAGCCTTTATCCCAAACCAAGATAATGAAGTCGCTGAAGAGAAGCCGAATAACTCACCTGCAACCATGCCAATCGGTACAACTTATCGAGGTGGTGTTTTTGCTGACGATATTCTTAACAGGATGCCAAACATCAAGTGAGGTTAAATGGCTACCTGATTGTTACTTCAATCATTATTGGAATATTCGTATGGTTTTTCATAGAATAGATTTTTGAATAGTGGTTTTAATACTGAAAGAGTCATTTTGATAGACATTATTCCAATCTTTTTAACTGTATTTGATGAATCACCTTCGAGTGGCTTTACTAACGTTAAAATGTTAAGTTTTATCCACTTATGAAAAATAGTTTATGTGGACGTTGAATGAATGTTTTAAATATAATTTTAATTGCACTTCTTTCCTGTTCTGTATCAAGCTTACAAGCGAAAGAAATGGATATCTCGAATTATAATTCAACAGGAGGAATATGGCTAAAGAAGCCAAAGTTTTCAATCAAAAATGAAGAATTAAAAGGCTATGATCGCGAAGCGGAAATTAATTTTAATTTTGATGCAAATGGGCAGATTACTTCTACTGAGATAATTAAAAGTACTGGGTTGATTGAGTTAGATAATAAACTTATTGCGGTCGTGAAAACTGGTAAATTCAAGCCACTAAAAGAAAATGGTGTGAATATTCCTTCTCAATTACCATATCGATTCAGGTTTGAAGTTTCAAGAGATGCTAAATTTGCAATTGAACCAAGTATTGTCGTAAAAAAATCCGATTTGGAAGGGAAAGATAGATCATTAAATATTTATTTAGAAGCAGATGATAGTGGAAAACTGACTAAGGCCAAGATCACTAAAAGTAGTGGGTTAACTAAATTGAATAATTATGTATTAAAAGAATATCTTGAAAAAGCAAGATTTCAACCATTAAGTATTAATGGAAAACCTTATCCAATTAAAATGACAAAGGAATTTAATTTTTCTTTAAATTTTGCTGAATAAGGATAGATTACTTAGTTTATTCAACATTTAATAGACTGTATCCATACTGAAATTGGTGATACCTACTGATTCTATAGATTGATTTTCTAATCATTAGTGTTGGAAGTGATGTCAACGACATTTTCCTCTAACCTTGTATATATCCCAGTTTTAGGTAATCCCCTCGAAAAATAAAAGGATGTAAAAGTAGAATTTTCTCTTAAGATAAAAGCAGGAGATTCTGCATGAAAACATCTAAATTTACTGACAGTCAGATCATGTCTATTTTGAAACAGGCGGAGTCTGGCACGCCTGTTGCCACTCTTTGTCGTGAACATGGCATGAGTAATGCGACTTTCTACAAGTGGCGTGCTAAATATAGTGGTATGGATGCCTCCTTAATTGCTCGGTTGAAAGAATTTGAAGCAGAAAATGCCAAGCTGAAAAAGATGTATGCTGAAAAGCGGCTCAAAGCCGAAATCATTCAGGAGGCAATGTCAAAAAAGTGGTAAAGCCATCTTGAAGAAAATACAGATTGGGGTTTTGGTCTGTGTTTCTCTTATCTACGCCATGTTGAAAATTACGGTTGGAATCATAAGCGCGTTTACCGTATTTACTGTGAGCTGGCACTGAATCTACGTATTAAGCCAAGAAGAAGGCTGAAACGACATGTACCTGAACCACTTAGGGAGCCGATCCGAGCAAATCAGGTTTGGTCATTAGATTTTATGCATGATCAGCTCATCAATGGTCGCAAGTTTCGCCTATTGAATATTATTGATGATTACCGTCGCGAAGGCTTAGCTATTGAAGTTGGATTCTCATTACCTACAGTCCGAGTTATTCGTACACTCAATTAATTACTGGAATATCGAGAGAAACCATCAGTGATTCGATGCGACAATGGTCCAGAGTTTATTAGTCACAAATTCATAGGTTGGGCAACTGAGCATGATATTCGTATTGAATATATTCAACCAGGCAAGCCACAACAAAATGCGTATATTGAACGCTATAATCGTACAATGCGTTATAGTTGGGTAAGCAAACATTTGTTCGAGACATTGGAGCAAGTGCAAGCTTATGCAACACAATGGTTGTGGCATTACAACTATAAAAGACCGCATCAAGCCAATGGAGGAAAACTACCTCTGATGGCTGCTTAACTTCTACTTTTAACTTCGGTTATTTATGGGAGGATTACCGATAATGCATTCTTAATCGCAGCATACAAAGTCAGTAAAATGCTTTTTTTGAGTGATGAGCAGATATCACTACTTAACCTACATCAACATATTTGTTATCTTACCGACTCTAAAAAAGAGTTGATAATCATGAAAAATATTTTATACGTTTCTTTAATTTCCTTGATTCTCATTGGATGTTCTACTGAAATAGAAAAACTTGAAAGTAAAAGAGATCGTTTGACAGAAAAAGCTGACAAACTTACAGAAGAGCATCTTGGTTTAATGTTCGAGTGTACTTCGATTCAAAACCAACTTATACCAACTGGTGATCTAAACTTAAGTAAAGAAAAGATGGAAAAGCATAGACAAGAAGTGTGTTCAAAAGCAGAAGAGGTTCACAGAGAATATTTACCAATGCGATTTGAAATTGCTGAATTGGATGAGAAAATTAAAACACTTAAAGCTAAAGAACCTAAATAGCGAAAAACCCACTGCGGTGGGTTTTTTTATGGATGAAATGTATAATGGGATGATTTGATTCTATATCATTTATTTGAAATAATTCATACCGATCTGTACATAAGAGGCTGATCAATTCATCATAAGTGATTTTACACAAAAGGTACTTTTTGATTAAGTTGTTTATTTTACATGAGTAGAAATCATATTTTTTAACATAACTAAAAAATAAACATTGTATTACTGTTCCATTAAGCGTATAACGGTGTTTCATTGATGCGGGATGGAGCAGTCTGGTAGCTCGTCGGGCTCATAACCCGAAGGTCGTTGGTTCAAATCCAGCTCCCGCTACCAATGAAAAAAATTTAAAGTTTATAGCCTAGTTCGCTTTATGCTTACTAGGTTTTTTTTATTTAATTCCGTATTTATCACGAATGGCTGACAAAATCCGTTGAGCTATTTTCTGTTAGGATATTGAAAAATAGATTTTTCTATTGAATAAAATATAAATGAGGGTTGGCTACTGGGTCAACTCATATACGTATCACCCTATAAATATGCTGATGTAAAATTGAAAGTTTAATCTCAGGCGAAATTGCCTCTCAGAATTGGATTTTAAAATATCGCTCTCAAATAGTGAGTGACTGAACTGTTTTGCAAAAGCACAATGAAATGAGAAAAAATGAATTTAATAAATGGATGGACGATTGCTAAAGCAGTCAATGGAGATCAAATTCAAGTCAGAATTATTCCACTAAAGCGTAAACAAAGTAATGTTGACGGTATTTCTTGGGTTGAAGTAGGTAAGCAAATTCAACTTGAAACAGGACAGAAGTGTAATTTTAATCTCGATGGACGATCTTTCTATATTGGATTAAACATGCTTTATCGAATAACACTCTAAGGTGCTCCATGCGCTTTTGTTTTGATTTAAATTATCTTATGGCTTGCTTGGGCTTCTTGATGATTCAAGTATTCTTGCATTGTTGAGTTGAAGATTAACTTGGAAAATTTACAATTTCTTGATAACGAAAAGGTCATAAGGGAGTAGGATAATTTGAATCAATACTTCGTTTATGGTTTATAGAGATTATTGAATGATGAGCTTTTCTATATTCGTCATATACATTAAAATTGAATCATGAAAAGACTCCAGAAAAAGCCCAAATGTCCTATATCGAATTGGACAACAGATCAAGACTGTTATTTGATAGAGAATAGTACATTACCTATTGAAAGTTTAGTTGATCACTTACCTTTTAGCGATGAAGAAATCCGCAAAAGAAAAGAAATTCTTGGCTTGGTCAGAAGACAAAGACAAATGATGAAAGCAATTTAATTAGAAAAATTTTTTAATTCAATTTTTTTTCTTTGAAAAATAAAAAGTTGTTGATTTTAAATTTTATTATGAATGATAATTATTTATGTTTCTTGTGAATCAATAATATAGTCTCTCGAAAGAATAAAACTGAACATCTTTGATTCCTCAGCTTGAATTTCTCCTCAAGCTGGGCTTTGTCTAACCTCTCGATTTGTATATCAAAAATCGAGAGGAGTTTTAGACTAGATAGCGGCTCTCAAATTTAAGCATTTAGAATGCGTCATGGGCTATAGAAAACTAATCTCTTTGATTTTTTAATGGAAAAATCTTTAAATAATGGTGCAATCCGTATAACGTAATTAAAACAAAGTAAATGAAAAGATTTATAGTTTTATGTATTTAATTTATATAAATTAATAGCTTAGCTTATGTGTTTCAAGATTGTTGTAATTTCATTATTTATACTGAATCAGGTGTAGCATCCGCCATAATCATTGATTGTGTTTATTAATATGAGATTTTTGCCATGTTTACTCCTGTAATTAATCAAACAAAGATGCATCAGAATCAATCACAATATTTTTCAATCGAACAACTAAAACGTTTTTTGAAGAAACAAATTCGTTTAAAAGCAGATCAAGGCGAATTATTCGTGAGTGAATGTCTTGCAAAAGATTTTGCACGCCATGAACTTGACAAATTAAGTGATGAATTTAAGAAAGCAGGATATAAGGTAAAGCTCAAAATAATAGGAGAAGAAAAAATATTTTCTGTTTTCTGGAACTGATTGGCGATTATTTTTTAATATATTACGCCGAAATAAAAAGAAACTTGTGAGTTTCACGAATTCAACAATTGGGTGGTTAGTTTCTGATACTGTTTAATTTTTAAGTGAGATTGAGCTAGATATGAAAATCATTTCGATCGCAAGTTTAGTTTTACTATTGGGTTTAACTGCGTGTCAAAAAAGAGATTCAGATACGCAAAAACAAGACCAGACTACAACTCCACATTCGGTAGATAAAGACAGCTAGATCGTCAGACTGTCCGCTTTTTTGCAATAAAAGTACTGTTGGTATTGGATTGAAGTGAGTTTATTGGTCTTGAGAAATTTAGCCTCGATTTGCGGGGCTTTATGCGCTTATCACATATCATCAAATATTTGACATTACACAATAACATTAGTTAAGAATTTATTTCTCAATAAGCAATCACATCCACACTTAAACAATTGAATATATGCTTATTAAAAACTTTAAGACTAAGGCGTATTTCGTAGATCTTGGATAGTTGGTGTTGGCAAATCAAAAAACGATTTTATGTAAATTTTTAGTATAACAGAAGAGCAGATTATTTCACTGATGCTGAATTCTAGAACGAGTTAATATACAAATGTTATTAATATTTTTAAAAAAAATATTAAGTTTAATTTAATTTTTTATTGATTAATATGCGTGGGTAGTGAAGCAGGTTGTGAATGGAATTTTTGGATTATAATTAACTTATTGAAATAAAATATTTTTATAATAAATCTTGGTGAATTTTTATTTTAACGAAAATATTTTATTTAAAGTTCAGCTATTATATTCTTGTATTTGAAATATTAAATTGTATATTAACTTTGCTACAATTTTTTCACACTAAAGATAGTGTTTTTTGTTTTATTTTTTAATAAAAATGATAAACTGGTCACACTCTGTATGAGGCCGTGGGGGCTAAATGAAAGAAGAAGTAAAAATTGCGATATTTGGCTTGAGCTTAAATGTACTTGATGCAATAAAGCAGAAAATACGATTAATGTATGATGACTCACTTCAAGTAAGTTGGGCGAACATTGCTGATCCGCATTTAGATATTCTTCTTGTGAATGATATGTTTTTTAGTTCACCTACAATTCAAAATTTGGTAGGCGTAAAAAAAGTTCCTTATTTAAGATTAATCAACAAAAATGAAAAATCAGGTCAAATCGAAGGGGATAAGCTATATTTACCTTTTTCAGCCACTGATGACATTAGAAAATGGTTTAAAGATCGTTATTTTCAGGTGCCTGTTAGTCATAAAACAGTGCATATTGTGAATCAAATTTCAAAGACTTTAGACCTCACAAAAATCGTTCCGGAATTTTTTAATGAAAGAAATGGCAATGTGCAAGTTTTTGATGCGAAGGGGAATATCGCTTTAGTGAATATTCGAACTCAGCAAGTTTGGGTAGATCCCTTACGTAAAATCCAAGGCACTGATGTTTCTTTAAATTTTACCTATGCCACCATGCAGATGGCCCAATCAGTAAGTTCAAATCAAGGTATAGAGCTTAAGTCTTGGCTATGGAATCTATTGTGGTATTCCAATGATATTAATCCTTCCATTCATAAAGGTGACTATTATCAACTTGTCGATTGGCCGCAGCCAAATCATCAAAATGAAAGACAAATGATTTTTAAAATAGCAGCTTGTTTTGAGCAGGGAGCGAGTATTGCGCAAGTCACGAAAAAAACTGGCTATAGTCATGATCAGGTTTATAAATTTGTTTCAATCGCTTTATTAAGCAATATACTCAATCATATACCTGAAGAAGAAGCAAAATTAATTGTTGAGGAAAAACAGTCAGCTGGCGTTCTTCGTGGTTTCTTTGGTAAATTACGGAAAAAATTAGGGCTGTAATTTGTAGTTAATGGATCAATTTAAAAAATGAGTACATAAATATGGCTTGTTTAAAAGTTGAGAATAAATATATTAATTTAATCAATATTTTGTAATAAGAACTTGAATAAATAAAGGTGATGATGTGATTTTACAACAGTATAAAATAGTATTTGGCGGCAAGATGGGAGCTGGTAAAACTGAAGCGATCAAATCTTTGTCTGAAATCTCAGTTTTATCTACAGAAGCACAAAATACTGATGAACAATCACACAGTAAAGCCTTGACCACAGTTGGGATAGATTATGGTGAAATCCGTTTGGAAGACGGTGTTGTTGTTGGCTTATATGGGACACCAGGGCAAGACCGATTTGATTTTGTCTGGTCAGTGATCTGTAAAGGTGCAATAGGTGCAGTAGTATTGATTGATCACTCTCAAAAAGATGCAATTGACGATTTGAAGTTTTATTTTCAAAGTTTTAAAGAATATGTTAACAACATAGTTGTCGGAGTTACACATGTTGATGAAAATCCACAGCAACTGTTAAAACAATATAAAGATTGGATGAGTATCAATCAGATCAATATGCCCATTTTCGCTGTAGATGCGAGAAAACAGGATGATGTATTGCTAATGGTTGAGGCATTGATTGCCCGCGCAGAAGTTGAATTCGGATAAAACCATTTCTTCTATACAATATTAAATATGATCGTATGCGGTATGACAGCACAGCGTATCCATTCTATGTATACGATTTTTAACATGCTTGAAATAATTGGATGTGATGAGTGTAAATCATTTCAAAATAAGCACCAAGATTAAACATTTTGATAAATATGCACAAAAATAGTGCGTTAAAATGGTGCTGTGTGATTTTAAAATAAGAAGTGTGTCTGAATATGGTGCAATTCTCTTTGCACTCAGTATAATAGAAACGAATTAATGGTTGCTAAGCTTATTTTCTGATAAGAAATTCAACAAATTAGCAATTATTTTAAAAGTTGGTATGCTAATTGCTTTATAAATACCAACTACTAACACGCACTTCACAAGTGCAACAAAAATTCATTGGAGCAAAATGAGCATGGCGAACAAGGTCCTTCAACTCATACAAGAAAGTGGCGCAAAATGGGTCGATTTTCGCTTTACTGATACTAAGGGTAAAGAGCAACATGTAAGTTACCCTTCAGATACTATCGATGAAGATACTTTCGAAGATGGTAAAATGTTTGATGGCTCTTCAATCGCTGGTTGGAAAGGCATTGAAGCATCTGACATGATTTTACGTCCAGATCCTGAAACTGCTTTCCTTGATCCGTTCTTTGCTGAAGCGACAATTGTCGTGACTTGTGATGTTATTGAGCCTTCGACTGGTCAAGGTTATGACCGTGACCCTCGTTCAATTGCTCGTCGTGCTGAAGAGTATTTAAAATCTACAGGTATCGGTGATACTGCATTCTTTGGTCCAGAACCAGAATTCTTTGTTTTTGACGAAGTTAAATGGGACATTGATATGTCTGGCGCTCGTCATACATTGATCGCTGAAGAAGCTGCATGGTCGACTGGTAATTCTTACGAATCCGGTAACTCTGGTCACCGTCCACGTGTAAAAGGTGGTTACTTCCCAGTTCCTCCAGTGGATTCTCATCAAGATATGCGTGCTGAAATGTGCGCGCGTATTGAAGACATCATGGGTCCTGGTCGTGTAGAAGTACATCACCATGAAGTTGCATCATGCCAATTAGAAATCGGTGTGAGCTTCAACACAATGGTGCGTAAAGCAGACGAAGTTCAACAGTTTAAATATGCAGTTTGGAATGTTGCACACCAGTATGCTAAGACAGCGACCTTTATGCCTAAACCAATGGTAGGTGATAACGGTTCTGGTATGCACGTTCATATGTCGATCTCTAAAGACGGCAAGAATCTGTTTGCTGGTGATGAATACGCGGGTCTTTCAGAGATGGCACTCTACTTCATCGGTGGTATTATCAAACATGCTCGTGCATTGAATGCGATTACCAACCCTTCTACAAACTCTTATAAGCGTTTGGTGCCACACTTTGAAGCACCGATCATGCTTGCTTATTCAGCGCGTAACCGTTCTGCTTCTATCCGTATTCCTTACGTTTCTAGCCCTAAAGGCAAACGTATTGAAGCACGTTTCCCAGATCCAATGATGAACCCGTACTTGGGTTTTGCGGCATTGTTGATGGCTGGTCTTGACGGTATTCAAAACAAGATTCACCCAGGTGAAGCTGCTGATAAAAACTTATATGATCTTCCTCCAGAAGAAGAAGCGAAAATCCCAACAGTTGCCCATAGCTTGGATATGGCGCTTGAAGCACTTAAAGCGGATCATGACTTCCTTCTTAAAGGCGGTGTGTTCACAAAAGAGATGTTGGATGCATATATCGAACTTAAAACTGAAGATGTACGTCGTTTAAATACAACAACTCATCCAGTTGAATTTGATATGTACTATAGCTTGTAATTCATATTTGAATTTAAGCGAAAAAACCTGCTTTATGCAGGTTTTTTTATTCTTAGGGGTTGATGGCTCAAATGAATCAGTTTGATCGACTTGAATAATGAAATTCTAACTTCACTGTATGCTGGGTATTTATCAAAAGGTAATTTGCTCAAGGTATAGTTCACGTGTTAAAAAATACAGTGAAATACAATTTTCCTTGATCAATAAAATGAATATTAAAAACATGTTGTTTAATGAAATTCAGCCTTCAACGTCACTCTTTATATCTAAAGTTTCAATAGATTTGCTTAGGCGAAGCCTAAAGAAAACGATCTACGCTTTAAAAGTACAAAATAAATTAATCACGAAAGACATCGAATAGTTTGTATTAAAGCATCAAGTTAACCGCCCATAAAACGTGGAAATAAAATCACTTTCAAAAATGGTCAAAAGTTTTGGCTATGGTTTTATATGAAAAAGTTGATTACCAAAAAGCCAGTACAATGACTGGCTTTAGTCCACATCAATACATGATGCTAATGCGATGCAACGCTACTTGGTTGGTATTTTTGAATATATTTTTCTCGGATTTCATTGCGTTCATCTGATGTAGATGCTTTTTGCATTTTTTTTCGCATTTCATTGCGTTCAGATGTACTCATTTGTTGCCATGCTTCACGCATTTTTTGCTTTTCTTGTTCAGGAAGTTGAGTAAACCAATCCATACGCTGTTGTAAAGCAGCGCTTTGCTCTGTAGGAAGCTCTTTTAAATTTTGATAGCGCTTGATCAATGCTTTTTGTTCATCTTCAGACAGCGCATCCCATGTTTCATTGACTTGCGTATTCGCATCTTTGGAAAAAATCCAAAAACGTTCAAATCCAGCAAAACTTGTTTGTAGAAAACTAAAAGCACAAAATGCCAATGCTAATTTTCTAGCTACCATGAGAATTTTTATCCTCACCAAAAACAGATAACATGTCTAAATCTTCCATCATCTGAGGTGAAAGTTTAGGGCTAATCACCACTTGTTGTGGTGCATGGGCTTCATTGGAAACATCAAAAGCGTTTGGGACAACAACAAAGCCTGTAATTGCTGCTGCAAGTGCAAAGCCAGTCATTTTCCAGTTGCCAAAGCGTGATGTCGGCTGATCTTGGATACGATCTAGCACATTGTTCATCACCACAGCTTTATTGCGGTGATGACGTGCAAGCTCGTCCAGTTTTGCCGTCACTTGTTTGGTGAAATCATCATTATTCATGTGATGAACCTCCATACGGATTTAAATGTGATAGCGCAGTTCTCAATCCTTGAATTGCTCTATGGTAATGGGTTTTCACACTACCTTCGCTACAGTTCATAATCGATGCCGTTGTCTGTGTGTCAAAACCTTCCCATGCCCGTAGCATGAATGCTTGTTGCTGGCGTACAGGTAACTCACTAATCGCGTCTTGAATTTCTTCGATAGTGACATCTTGATCTAAAAACTGAAGCGGGTTTGGCGTGGATTCATCAACAATTTCCATTGCTTCTTCATCATCAGCATCTAAATCAATTTTTCGAAACAATGAAAAGGGAGATGCTCTACGCGCTTCTTTACGGCGCCAATCCTGTAATTTGTTGTTTAAAATGGTGTAGAACAATGGATACCATTCTTCTGTGGATTTATCGGCATAGGACTTGTGTAAGGAAATAAAAGCTTCCTGTACCAAATCCATTGCAATTCCATTATGACCTTGTGTTGCATTCTCCATCATCACCAAGGCACGACCTGTCACATCCTGCATAAAAAAACGCAGGCGCTGTTCACTGGTACTCGTTTGAGTACTGGCTGTTTCAGTCTGTGACTTCTTTGGTGCTAAGTCCATAGAGATGGAAAATCCCGTCATTGGATACCCACCATTATTTTAAATTCATATCACTATAACGTTTAAAAAATGGTTTGGGTTGACACGTAAATCAATTATTTTTTTCAGTTTAAATGATTTTCTTCAATAACGGGCGATATTTAAAATAATTTAACCTTATAGTCGTTGACGAACCATTTCAAAGAAACAAATCGAGCCTGCAACAGCAACATTGAGTGATTCTTGACCGCCTGGTTGTGGAATAGATACGGCCTCAGCACGTTTCAGTGCAAATTCTGAAACGCCTTGACCTTCATTACCCAAAATCCATACACATTGTTTACGTAAATTTTTCGAGTACAGGCTTTCTGCTTCGTGTGAGCTGGTCACATACACAGGAATTTTGAATTGTTTTAAAATATCCTCAAGTACAACATTTTCATAAGTCTGCAAGGAGAAATGCGCACCCATACCCGCACGGAGAACACGTGGTGACCACAAAGAAGCAGAACCTTTGGTACAGACAATTTGTTCGATGCCTGCGGCAGCGGCAGAACGCAATAAAGTTCCAACATTTCCTGGGTCCTGGACATTTTCAAGAATTAAAGTGTCTTCGCTAAAATTCAAGGCGTGTGTTGAAGTCGGCAAATCAACTATTGCAAGACAGGCAAGACTTGTCCCTAATGTGCTTAGGTCCTTATACAACGCTTCGCTGATGACAAACACAGCACCTTGGTATTGGTCAATGATCTCACCCAGATCTTCATGATCCAATGCATGTTCAGTGGTGAAAATTGAATTAATTTTGCGTCCTTTTTCCAACCATGCAAGGCTTAGATGTGTTCCTTCGAGTACAGTTTGCCCTTGTTTTTTACGGTAAGTATTTTGCTCAATCAAACCTCTTAAGTGTTTAATTTTTGGATTGTCTTTTGATTCAAGGAAAATTGTAGGCATGGGAGAATAGATCCAAAAAAGAAGTAGGATCTGCTGTTTATCCTTAAGTGAATTTTCAACAGATCCTTACTGGTATTACGATTTCAAAGAGAGCGTAATATTCAAAGAATTAGTGGTGATAACGAGTAACAAGTTCAACTTCATTTTTAGAACCGATCACAACAGGAACACGTTGATGCAATTCAGTAGGTTGAATATCCAAGATACGCACTCGACCTGTTGTCGATGCTCCACCTGCCTGTTCCATTAACATACTCATTGGATTGGCTTCATACATTAAACGAAGACGACCTGCTTTTTGAGGGTCTTTGGTATCATATGGATATAGGAAAATACCGCTGCGGCATAGAATGCGGTGAATATCACCCACCATACACGCAACCCAACGCATATTAAAGTCTTTTTCACGTACAGAAGTTTTACCTGCTTGAAGTTCATCGATATAGCGTTTTACAGGAGCTTCCCAGTGACGTTGATTTGAAGCATTGATTGCATATTCTTTAGTATCCGCAGCCACTTGAACATTTTCAGAAGTCAGCAAGAACTGTTGGGTTTCCGGATCAAAGGTAAAGAATACAACACCAGCACCAACGGTAAGTGCCATCATCGTGGATGGACCGTACAGAACATAACCCGCAGCAGCCTGTTGTGAACCAGCTTGCATGAAATCTTCAGCTTGAGTAATGCTATTTTGGGCAGGGAGAATTGAAAAAATTGTACCAACACACATATTGATATCAATATTGCTTGAACCATCTAAAGGATCAAATAGAACCAAATATTTTCCGTTTTCTTGTGCCGGTGTGAATTCATCTAACTCTTCTGACGCTAAGCCACCCACATTTTGATTGGCTTTCAGTGCATCAATCAAATAATCATTGGAAATCACATCAAGTTTCTTCTGTTCTTCACCTTGTACATTTTCATGTTGAGCGCTGCCAAGTACACCTGCTAAAGCACCTTTTTGTAGCGCCTGATCAATGGTTTTGCATGTGTTGGCAATGGTTTCAATCACATTGGCAAGTTCAGGTGTTAAATTCCCTTGTTGTTGTTCTAAGTATTGGGATAGGGTGCGATATGACATATCAGAGGTGCTCCAAAAGCGATAAATTTTGATACATTAAACAATAGCGGTATTTTAGATGAGTTCCGCTGAAAATAAAAATTATCCTGTGTTATTTGTCGTGAAATTACCCTTGCAAGTATTTTAGAAAGTGTTATGTTGGATATACGGATAATAGCGTTAAGGAGCACTCACATGACAACGGCAAAGTTTGAAGCGACTCCGACTCAAAATGAAGGTATTGATCTTAAAGAGATTAGTGCTGAAAATGTGAAAGAAGCATGGAAGAATTACGAAGCTAAACCTGAATTCAAAGAATTCAATAAGCACGATATGATTGAATCCATGCAAAGTCCCAAGCCAGACGAGTCAAAGGCTTAAGCAATAAGAAGCGTTTGTCAGTTTGATGAGCGCTTTTTTAATTTTATGATTCAACTAAATTTCGACTCCTATCATCTCAATCATGCTTGAAATTCATCATAAAGAAGGCATTATCTTTCCTTTTCATTAATCAGTTGAAATTCCAGTTTTGATGTTTTAAAGCATTAAGGTCAGAGTGACAAATAGTCAGGATCGCCTAATATAAAAAATGCCCAATTGAATTGGGCATTTTTTTTATTGATTTTGAAAAATTATTTTAACAATGGGGGAACAGCTTCGTAGTTAATTTCGACACGACGGTTTTCTTTCCACGCAGATTCATCATGCCCAGCATTAATTGGCATTTCTTTGCCGTAACTCACCGCTTCTAATTGGTTTGGCTTAACACCGTTAGTGATCAAGTAGCTTTCGACAGCTTTTGCACGACGTTCACCCAAAGCCATATTGTATTCGCGCGTACCACGCTCATCGGTATGACCTGTTAAGGCAACTTTTGAATTTGCATTGGCAATTAAGAATTGTGCATGTGCTTGAAGTGTTTGATAGTCATCATTTGAAAGATCACTGCTGTCATAGTCAAAATGTACAACACGCTTCGCCAAGAATGCTTTATTCGCTTCAGTTACACCTTTTGATGAAGCGCCAGCTAGATTTTGTGCATTTAAAGCTGCATCTTCGCTTAAACCTGTTGTGTTGACAGTAGTCGCACTATTAGGATTTGTTCCAGACTCTACTGTTGCAGCAGGTTTACGGCTGGCACAACCAGTCATGACCAAGCTTGCTGCAAGCAATGGTAAAGTTAGATATTGAATAGCCTTCATATTGATCTCCGATACTTCCTTTTTAAATTAAGTCATGCTATGTCGTTTAAATTATTTAGGTGCCCAAGCTGGTTCACGTACTTCACCTTGTTCACTTGGTAAATTCATACGGAAACGACCATCTGTTGACATGATTGCCAATAAGCCTCGGCTGTCTTCACGCGTTGCGTATACCACCATTTGTCCGTTCGGAGAAAAGCTTGGTGATTCATCAAGACTTGTTGGAGTTAGAATATTGGTAATTCCAGTTGAAATTTCTTGAATCGCGACTTTGTAATTACTGCCAGAAGGGCGGTGAACCAATGCAACATATTTACCATCGGCGCTGAGCGTACCACGGGCATTGAATGCGCCACGGAAAGTTAAACGTTTGGTTGAACCATCATCAAAGTTATAACGATAAATTTGTGCTGATCCGCCGCGGTCAGAGGTAAAAATAAATGATTTGCCATCTGGTGCATAGCGTGCCTCTGTATCAATTGCACTGTCATTGGTCATGCGTTTAACTTGGCGAGTGTCTAAATCCATTTGGTATATTTCAGGATTACCGTGCATGGATGCAGTGAACAACATCGACTTTCCATCAGGAGAAAAACTAGGTGCACCATTCAAACCGCGGAATGAGGCTAATTTCTCCCGGGCACCAGAAGCCAAGTCTTGAACATAAATAGCTGGACGTTTTGTTTCAAATGAAACATATGCAATTTTCTTGGCATCAGGTGTCCAAGCAGGAGACAGAATAGGATCTCTTGAACTCAGAACAGTTTTAGGTTGCTCACCATCGGTATCAGCGATTTGCAGAGTATAACGTGTATCCGGTGTTGCAGGATTGCGTAGCACATAGGCAATACGTCCTGTAAAGTCACCTTGAATACCTGTCAATGCCTGATAGATGGCATCACTGATCATATGTGCAGCGGTACGTACTCGCGAAGCAGGAACCGTAAGCAATTCATTGAGTAAGAATTTTTGTTTTTCGACATCATATAATTGGTAATGTACAGCCAATGAGCCATCAGGGTTTGCCTTGGATTCACCTAAAACAATATAAGGCACACCTGCAGCTTTCCATGCTTCTGCATTAACATTGTTTACGCTGGCAGTCGCAGGCAGATTTTTAGATGAACTGGTAAAACGACCAGAACGATTTAAATCCTGCTCAATGATCGGATAGATCGACTGATCATTACTAAAAGGAAGAATGGCAATTTTAGGTGCAGACTCAGGCGCTTTAGCAATTTCTAAATGCAATTGTGCATAGGATGTGGTGATCAATGCAGGGCTCAATGCAGCAATTATCGCTAATCCTAATAGACGTTTAGGCATGATTTTCATTGGACTTCATGTACTCAAATATCAATTTTTAACTATGCTTAGCTTTGTAGCATAAAGACATTATTTTAATCTATATAAAGCATGTAATTATGAATAAAAGATGATAATTCGCTATTTGTTGATACAAAATAAATCTACATGTATGAGGTAGCAGAATGACAGTGTATCAAAGCTGTCAAAACAAATTGATAGACAGCATAACTGTGGACGAAACCTTGGATATCATTCTGTGGTAAAGTAAATGCGAATTTCTTGTAATTGCTTTTTAAGTGCGTGCTCTTCGGGCATTTTAAAGGGTGCTGCTTTATAAATCGCAGTTTTTATCGACAATGCAAATGCATCACTCAACTGTCCATCCAATAAAATATCTTTTACCTTTCCTTGTTCATCTAAATAAACTTGTACATGAGCACTTTCTGCTAAATGGGTTACAGGTCTTTTCCAAAATTTTGTAATACGGTTTGCTCTGTGCTTATAAATTTGATTGATGAGCTGTGCTTGATCAGGTTGATCTGTTTGGGTGGGAGAGTTCCTTGACAAGCGTGATGCATCAGGTGGAATTTCATCTGTAGATGGGTTTGAAGGTGCTTGCTGCGTATTGATTTCAACTGGTGTGTTGGTTTGAATTTTTTCAGCAAATGACAATGTTGGGAAACTCATGAGCAAGCTGTGAACCAGTAATGTTTTAAATTGCATTTTATTTTCCCAATGTGTCTTTATGTTCTGATTGATCATCGGTATCGTTTTAACAGCGGAGAATGCAAACCTTATTCTACAATAAAGCTGACCGAAAAACTTTGTACATCTCTCCTTACATCCGGTTGAGTGGGCATGGTGAATGGCGCTGCGTCGTAGATCGCTTGCTCAATACTTGCCTTGATATCTGGATCTGCTGCGTTGACGACAATTAAGTCAATCGAGCCATTTTCTCTAAGTTTTATACGTGCTTTGCCGTGAAGACCCGTTGCACCTATTGGCATATGCCAAGCCCTTAGAATTTTATGTGCAAAATCTTTTTTCGTACTGAATGCCAATTTTTTCATTTCAGCTTTTTGCTCATCGGCGGGATTGTTTTGTTTACTAAGAGCCGACACATTGGTGTTCAATTCTGACGGATGGATAGATGAAAAATTAGGTTCTGCATTCTGGCTGCTTTGATTTGCGAGTGTGTTTTGATAGATGACTGACAGAAATATAAATACAAAAATTTTCACAGATACTTTGTCCATAGTTTGAATCAAATAACAACCCTGCCGGAGCAGGGTATATATTCTTGAACTTATTTCACAGTAAAGGTTGCTGTAAAGCTTCGTGCTTCGCGACGTGCATCCGGATCAGAGGGCATTGGAAAAGGTGCTGCATTGCGTACAGCCTGCTCAACACTGGCTTTGACATCAGGATCAGATGCATTGACGATAACTGAGGCGACAGCGCCGCTTTCTGTCAGTGTAACTCGCGCAGTTGCTTTTTGACCAGATGAGCCAGCCGGCATGCGCCAAGCATTTCGAACTTTATTTTCAAAATCTTTTTTGGCTGAAGATGCAATCTTTCTCACCTCTGCTTTTTTATTCGCAGCGGCTTCTCTTGCTTTTTCAGCAGCAGAATTTTTTTCTTCCTCTAATTCACGAGCAAGATCAGCTTTACGTTTTGCATCTGCTTTCGCTTTTGCATCAGCCTCTGATTTGGCTTTTGCTTCTGCATCAGCTTTACGTTTCGCCTCAGCATCTGCCTTGGCTTTGGCATTTGCATCAGCTTTGCGTTTCGCTTCAGCATCTGCTTTGGCTTTTGCATCTGCGTTACGTTTCGCCTCAGCATCTGCCTTGGCTTTGGCATTTGCATCAGCTTTGCGTTTCGCTTCAGCATCTGCTTTGGCTTTTGCATCTGCGTTACGTTTCGCCTCGGCATCTGCCTTGGCTTTTGCATTTGCATCTGCCTTGCGTTTCGCTTCCACCTCTGCTTTGGCTTTCGCAGCTGCCTCTGCTTTAGCTTGTGCAGCTTTTTCAGCCGCTTCTTTCCTTACTTTTTCAGCAGCTTCAGCTTTGCGTTTAGCTTCTGCATCAAGACGAGCTAATCTTGCTTTTTCAGCCGCATCTGCTTTGGCTCTTTGGATCGCTTCTTGTTTTGCTTTAGCAGCAGCTTCAGCTTTAATTTTTGCCTCGGCTTCCGCTTTGGCTCTTTCAGCAGCATTTTTTGCCTGTTTAACTTTTTCAGCCGCTTCTTGTTGTGCTTTCTCAGCAGCAGCAGCTTTTGCCTTTGCTTGTTCTGCCGCTTTTTCCTGAGCTGCTCGCGCTGCAGCGAGAGCCATTTTTTGTTCTAAAGCAGCCGCTTTTGCTTCTTCAGCTGCTTTTTGCATGTCTATGGCTTGAGTATCTGGCTTGTGCAGGCTTGGAATTTCAGGTGCAGTTTGATCAGGTTCGGCAGTTTGCTGGATATTTTCTGAAACTTTTGAGTCTGCTGTTTCAGTGGACTCACTATCTACCAATGGCTTAGGTTCTGGTGGTGGTAAATCTTCAGGTTTGATGAGAACCGTTTTAATTTGCTTTGGCGGTTCTGGTGGCCGACTCAGACCAAGAAAAAGTAAGCCAGTAATCGCCACCACATGAATACCGAGAGTAAATCCAAGTGCAATCGCTTTTTCTTTAGATTGTGGCTTTTGAGTATTTTTCATAACTTACTTTACAGACTCAGTCAGTAAGCCAACTTGACTTAAACCAGCATCTTGTAATGCAGACATAAGTTTCATCACTTCACCATATGGTCGTGATTCACTACCATTAATCAAAACGCTCAATTGCTTGTTATCTGCTTGAGCCAGTTTTTGATTCTCTGTGAGTATAGATTTAAGCTCTTCTAACGTAATCACATCATTTTTATGTGTTTTATCTTCCAGTTGAATGCTTCCGTCTGCATTAAGCGTCACAATAGCAGGTCGGTCCTCAGATTGAATGGGGTTATTATTGGCTTGGGGTAAGTCAACTTTGACACCTGTGGTAATCATGGGAGCAGTGACCATGAAAATCACCAATAAAACCAACATAACGTCGATATAGGGAACAACATTCATATCACTTTTTAAAGGCTTTTTGACGCGGTCAAAACGTCCAGAGCGTTGGATTGCCATTATTCAGCTTCCTGTGTAGTTCCCACAGACTGACGTTGTAACAGCGCCACCATTTCTTCGGCAAATAATGCACGATCTGAATAAATTTCTTCACCTTTGGCAGTATAGTGGTTAAATGCCAATACTGCTGGAATTGCTGCAAATAAACCGATCGCAGTTGCAATCAGTGCTTCTGCAATGCCTGGTGCCACAGTTGCAAGAGTCACTTGTTCAACCTGAGCTAAACCGATAAATGCACTCATGATGCCCCAAACCGTACCAAATAAACCAACATAAGGTGCGACAGAACCAATACTGGCTAAAGCACTCAAGCCCTGTTCTAGACGACCTTGATCTCGACTTAAACCTACACGCAGAATACGTTCTGTCCCTTCTATCATGGGAACGGTATCTGCCTGACGCTTTTTCAATTTCAAATATTCACTTAAACCCTGATAAAAGATGTCTTCTAGACCATCGCGTTTAGAGTTTAGTTGTGCATTGTTGTAAAGTGTATTGAGTTCAGCACCTGACCAGAATATTTTTTGAAAATGATCATCACCTTGGCGAGCTTTTTTATAGCCCATATGTAACTTGGCAATCAGATACCAACTAAAAACAGATGCAAGTACTAAGACCAGCATGACCAATTGAACCACAGGGCTCGCTTGTAAAATTAAATCAGAGATGTGCAGAGAGGATTCTAGTTGTGTTGCCATAGTTACATGTGCCAAAAGTATTTTTTATTCGTGAGCTAATTCTCGAAGAATTAAATCACGGATTTCGTCAGGAATTCTACGAGGTTTCATATCAGTACTTAAACATGCCAATTCTACCTCGCCAGAAGCAAGCATGATTTCACCACGATATATATTTTGTTGCAACACAAATGACGAAGCTTTACATGAAACTACACTTGCTGTAACAGTAATAAGATCGTCCATCAGTATAGGGCGGGAATATTTCAATGCAATTTTATGAACCACAAAATTGTAGTCTTTTTGATGCCAGTAATGATCAATGCCAGAAGCACGTAACCATTCTGTGCGAGCACGTTCCATGAAGCGAATATGATTGGCATGGTAGACGATTCCACCTGCATCTGTATCTTCAATATATACACGGATCTCAAATTCGAATTTATTACTCATGTTACTATGCATTCCTGTGTTGTTTATTGCATATCTATCAACTGCTTGTCAGTGCTGACTTGTTTTAGTTCAATTTCAAATCATTCAGTTGGAATCAAGAATTTTATATTGCTGACTGAATCGCTGAATAAAAATTTACAATCTCTATAAAGAAATAAATCAACCCTACCCAAACATTTAATGGATGCTTTGAGAAAAAAATCTACATGAACAGTGAACTGGTTGATTGGACAGTACATGTATATAGGCTTTAAACGCTATATTGCAGAAAAGTAAATTGATTCGACTCACTGATAGATTTTTCACAAGAATTCAGCACTAACTTCGGCGCAAATTTTAGCATAAGGTGTGTTTTCTCAAATGGCACAAGATTACATTCCGAATCAGCTAGGCGTGACTGAATGTATAAGTATCAGGAAAGCTGCTTAACTATGCTAAGACAACAGCCTGCATTCGATAGGACAGATAAAGAGTATTTAAAAATAAACATTCATACTAAGAAAAGAAAAAATCGTAAGACGGTTATTTGTAAATATTGAGCAGATTGTGATTCAACACGGTCATGTTACAGATGAAAAAAGTAAAGTTTTAAAAATAAGTCGAAATATTGATCAAAGTTCAATTTTCGTAGGTTGGCTTTTTAATAAAAAAATTGACAATTGTCACATTATTTTAATTTAATTAAACAATTAATTTATAAAAACTTGAAAATTATTTTATTTCATTATATAAATCAATTTTCTTTGCAATGCGTACACTTGGCTAGCAAAGGTTTTTGCCCACTTCCCCAATAGTGGGCTTTTTTTTGAGATTATGATTAAAAGCTGATTGACTTCTACAGGCGTTTTGGAGAGATATCTCCATGGTCATTGAATCATTTATATTTCAGAAGAATGCTTACATGGTAAATTTATAAATAAACAGGTCAATAAGCGAAAGTTTTCAATGGTTGAATCAATACTTGTAGAGAATTTTATTTTAAAAATGATACATATTTATCTATAACAATATTTTTGATGATCATGTCTAAGCTTAATTGTTTAAAATAAGTTTTGAACGGCGGACTTATTCAACAGTAAATTATATTGAAGAAGCCGCTCATAATAACAATGTGAGACAAAGTCCTATAAGGTTTAAAATATCGGCGGGTTATAGGTAAGGGTACGCCCAAGAATCCACAATAAGAATAAAACCAAGGGAACATGGAACACCAGCTGGGTCACGGTAAATCCGATAACGTCTTTGGCTTTTAGTTTTAAAATGCCCAGCATTGGTAACATAAAGAATGGATTAATTAAATTGGGTAAAGCTTCTGCCGCATTATAAATTTGGACAGACCATCCTAAATGTACTTTTAAATCTTGTGCAGCTTGCATCACATAGGGTGCTTCAATAATCCATTTCCCACCGCCTGAAGGAATAAAAAAGCCTAAAATTGCAGAATAGAGTCCCATGACAACTGCGAAGGTTTCTTTAGATGCAATTGACACAAAAAATTCAGCAATATAATGAGATAACGATAAATCCTGTGCATTGATTGCATTGGTCATGATAAAAGCAATACTGCCATAAAGTGGGAATTGAATCAGTACACCCGAAATTGCAGGGACGGCTTTAGAAACTGCATTTAAAAAGTTTCGAGGTGTGCCATGTAAAGCAATACCGAGCATGAGAAAGATAAAGTTATAAGTGTTTAGACTGGAGATCGCTATAATTGGATTACTCTTGGTAAACTCATTAAACATCCAGATCAGTCCTAAAACTACAATGAAGATACTGAGTATGGGGGAGTTTTCTAACCAGTCACCAGGGCGCTTTCGGTCTTGTGCTTTGCTTTTTTCGTCTTCAAAATGGATGTCAAAATCATCTACAGTCTTGATGCTATTTGCTTTAGGTGCAGACCAGAATGCAATAGCAATCGATACAATAATCAATACTGCAGTCATCATCATAGACTGTGGCAAAAAGATCGTTTCAGAGAAGGGGATGATTCCTGTTAAATCGTACAGCGGTTCAGGTAAGCTCGCTTTATTGGCTTGTAGTTGAGCTGCAGAAGAACTAATTCCAAGTGCCCACGTCGCTCCCATACCAATAATAGCAGCGGCAGCGGCGGCACGATAATCCATGTTAAGTTCTTTACGTTTGGACAGTGCAATCACCAAAAGGGCTGTTAAAACTGTACTCATCGCCCAGTTAATCAGTGAAATCAATAAACTCACTGTTGCAACAAAAACGATTGCGTTTCTTCCTGAAGTGGGAATTTGAGCCATTTTTTGAATGAGCATTTCGATCGGTTTAGAAACAGAAACGACATAACCTACAACAATTAGCATGCACATTTGCATGGTAAAAGGAATCAGACTCCAGAAACCATTGCCAAATGAAATGGCAACATCATGAACAGGTGCTCCTATTCCAATAGCAGCTATGGCAACAATGATTACACCCAAGAGTGCAAAGATATAGGAATCAGGAAACCATTTTTCTGACCAGTTACTTACTCTTATGGCAAATTTTTGTAATATGTTCTGAGAACTATCCATATTTAAACATCCTATTTATTTGGCGATAAAGCGACTGCATCCATAGTGAAAATATTGACGATTTCTGATTGACTGGTCTGCATCAGCCTGTTTTAACTATTTGTATAAAAATGATTTTTGAGCAATTGATCCATAAAGTTTGATTTTTTAAACTTACACTCCTTGTAAGCCTATTTGTTTGATTCGCGGTTTTTAGCGTGAGATAAAACATTCATGCTGTTTGTATTAAATTATTAACATTGAATTGAGCATTTTATAAATTTAAACTTTTAAACGTACGATAAGAAAAACTCATTAATCCAAAGCGCGCAGCCATATTTTTGCATGGCGAGATAAGGGCATCCGCATAAGATTTGATTCAACTTTTATATTTTTTTATGTTCAAAAATCCTCTCTCGTATTAAAAAAATTTTCCATGCTCAAAGAAATCACAAGAAAGGGCTAAAGCGCAGTGCAGCGAATTCCCCAATTTGCATGATTACAATGATTGATCGATCAGCTATACACAATGGAAACTTATAAAAGAATAGTTTTAACAATAATTTAGAATGAAATATCTGAGTAGATGATTTCTTGGGATTGATTCTGAAAATTACTTTTTAGTCATATTTAATTTTATGTGTAATATTTCTTTACTATTTGTTGTGGGTTTTGTATTCTTTTTATGCAAATAAGAATAATTATTATTTGTATTTGCGTGTTTTAAATTTTATTGTCCGAATTTATCTCGTTTATCAATGGGGATTTATGTATGAGAACGCTTGATCTTCGTCCTGTTTCGATAGCACTTTTAGGTATTACAACTAATACAGTCTTTGCAAATAACAATGCAGAAGTGAATTCTGCTCAACAACTTGCCACGATTGTGGTTTCAGCTGCAGGCTTCGAGCAAAAGCTAAAAGACGCACCAGCCAGTATTACGGTCATTACAGAAAAAGATTTAAAAGATAAACGGATTAATTCTATTGCTGATGCTTTAATTGATATTGAAGGTGTAGATATCAGTCCTGAAGCTGGAAAAACAGGTGGGTTGAATATTCGAATCAGAGGGATGGATTCTGAGTATTCCCTTGTTTTAATTGATGGTCGCCGTCAAAACAGTACAGGAGATATCACTCCAAATGGTTTTGGTGAATCCAATAATAGTTTTATTCCTCCAATTTCTGCCATTGAGCGGATTGAGGTTATTCGTGGACCTGCTTCCACACTCTACGGTTCTGATGCTATGGGCGGTGTTGTCAATATCATCACTAAAAAAGTATCCAATGAATGGACAGGTAGTACCACCATAGAAGCGACCTTGCAGCCCAATAGTTCTAGATTTGGTAATCAACGGGCAATAGATTCTTTTATTATGGGACCAATTATCAAAGATCTGCTCGGGATACAACTTAGGGGGCGTAAAGCAGAGCGTAATCAGTCAAATGTAGGTTATCTCGACCAGAATGATAATGCTGTTGAGCTGTCTATGGGGAACAATCCAACCAAATCCGATATTGACACGGTTGGTGCCCGTTTGACATTGACGCCCACCCAGCAACATGATCTCTCTTTAGAATATGAAAAAACAGAGCAGTGGTATGACAATAGTAAAGCGCAATTGGGAACGCTTGGTGCAAATGGTGGATATGATAGAGCGCAAGAATATAATCGAGATCGAATAGTATTTGCCCACACATGGCGTACGGATATAGGAACGTTGGACTCAAGCATCAGTAATACACAAACAGAAACCATAGGTCGTCTTATTCCATCTCGTGCTCAAGCGGGGGCTAATGTGATTAGTCCTCGACTATTGGAAAGTAAAGATACGATTTTTGATACAAAATTTGCCAGCCAATATTTTGATGGACATAACATTACTTTAGGTGGGCAATGGTGGGATGCAAGCATCAAAGACGGATTGAGGGTAAATAAAGATGTTTCCTTTCAACAAATCGGTGTATTTGCAGAAGATACTTGGGCGTTCACACCAAGTTTGGCGCTAACGACAGGTTTACGTTTTGACAATCATGATACCTTTGGTTCTTTTTGGACACCTAGAGCGTACTTGGTATGGAATGCAAATGATAATTGGACGCTCAAAGGTGGCTATAGTGAGGGATACAAAGCGCCTCGTCTAGAGCGCCTAACTCGGGGAATTTATAATGTGGGAGGACAAGGGCGAATTCCGCTTTTTGGCAATCCTGATCTGAAACCTGAAACAAGTCGTAACCTCGAGTTCGGTACTTATTTTACTAATGCTTCCAATTTTGATGCCAATATCACAGCATTTTATAGTCAGGTGAAAGACAAAATCGTGACCGGTTCGATTGAGAAAACTTGTGATGCTAAGAATACTGCGGGAAAAAAATCCTGTGAAGATTACATGGCAAGTGTGGGTACACCATGGCTAATGCAATCTGTCGATACAGGTTCTCGTGCTTGGAGCGTTAGACGTCCAATCAATGCGCAGAAAGCTGAAATCTATGGTGTCGAAACAGGTTTAAATTGGGAATTTGTACCAAATTGGAAATTGGGTTTGAACTATACATGGACTGAAACAGAAATCCAGGATAAAGCATTGGGTAATCCGCCTCTAAACGATACACCTAAACATATAGTCAATACATCATTAAAATGGCAAGCCGACGATAGAATTCAATTGTGGGCGAGAGGCGAGTATCGAAGTGAACGTGCACGTTATACATCCACTTACGATAATTTAACGGCGACTGAAAAAGGGGTATATGATGCCTTGGGTGACTATAAAGCCTATGCTTTGATGCATGTGGGATCTAATTTTAATATAAATGATAAAGTTGATATTGGCGTTGGCTTATATAATGTATTTGATAAAAACTTTGTTGATTATCAAAATGTAGGTTCTCTTTATTATAACCGATATAGAAATACCCAAGAAGGTCGTCGTGTTCAATTAAGTACTACCTTTAAATTTTAAGGATGAGCCTATATCAAGGCTTTATCCTGACAGGTTTTGATATTTGGTGGTAAAGATTTAGATTTTTCAAATATTTTTTAATTGATCAGAAGACTTTTTGAATGACGCAAAGGATCGGGAATATTTAATATTCCCGAGATGACTTACTTGGATTCGGGAGGAGTCATACCAAATTGTAAATAAGCTTGATTGGTCGCAATACGTCCACGTGCTGTACGCATGGCATAACCTTGCTGGATCAAATAAGGTTCAATGACATCTTCTAAAGTACCCGAATCTTCTGCCATTGCAGCGGCTAAAGCTTCAACACCTGCTGGGCCACCATCAAAGCGCTCAAGTAGCATCGACAAATAGCGACGATCTAGTGTGTCCAGTCCATCTTTATCGACATTCAGCATATCCAAGGCGCGTTGTGCCATTTCCTGAGTTACTTCGCCTGTTCCCTTGACTTGTGCATAATCTCGCACACGTCGCAGTAACCGGTTGGCGATACGTGGTGTACCACGAGAACGACGTGCGACTTCAATAGCTCCTTCTGAAGTCATCGGTACATCCATCAAATGTGCTGAACGAGCGACAATGTGGGTCAAATCTTCAACTGAATAGAATTCAAGACGTTGCACAATACCAAAACGGTCACGTAATGGAGAGGTGAGTAAACCTGCACGAGTTGTTGCTGCAACCAAGGTAAACGGGGGTAAATCCAGTTTAATCGAACGCGCAGCAGGACCCTCACCAATCATAATATCAAGTTGATAGTCTTCCATGGCTGGATAAAGAATTTCTTCAATCACAGGTGAAAGTCGATGAATTTCATCAATAAACAGTACATCACCTTCTTCGAGATTGGTCAGCATGGCTGCCAAATCACCGGCACGCTCTAAAACAGGACCAGATGTAGACTTGAGGTTCCCCCCCATTTCACGTGCGATGATATTGGCCAAAGTGGTTTTACCTAGACCAGGTGGACCAAAAATCAAAGTATGATCTAGTGCTTCACCACGGCCACGTGCTGCACCAATAAAGATTTCCATCTGCTCACGGACAACGGGTTGTCCGATATAGTCATCCAATGATGTTGGACGTATGGCGCGATCAAAATGATCTTCAGGTTTTTCAGTCCCACTGATTAAACGGTCTTGCATGAGTAATTTGATCTGTCTTATTTATTCATGGATTTGAGTGCGGCACGGATAATATCGCTCGCTTCAGTGTAGTCTGCTTTCACGGCATTAATCAGTTTTTGCGCTTCTAAAGGTTTATAGCCTAAAGATTGTAATGCAGCTTCAGCTTCAGCAACAGCAGAATTACCGGTAAATTGTATTTGAGGTGAAGTTGAATTACTTGCTGTTGTACCTGTAGAAAATGCTTTAAAGCGATCTCTCAGTTCAATCATCAAGCGTTCCGCTGTTTTGGTCCCTACACCGGGAACTTTGACCAATGTTTTGACATCACCATTTTCAACAGTATGCACCAGCATTTCTACGCTGAGGGTAGACAAAACACCTAAAGCCATCTTAGGTCCAACGCCATTTACCTTGAGTAAGGTACGGAAAATGGTTTTTTCTTGCGCATTTGAAAAACCATATAACAATTGAGCATCTTCACGTACAGCTAGATGTGTCCATAAAGTGACTTGTTGTCCTTTCTGCAGTTGGCAAAATGTTGAAAGCGGGGTGTCGATTTCATAGCCAACACCATTAACATTCAAAAGTACAGTGGGTGCTTCTAAGGCTAGGACTTCACCGATAAGACATCCGATCATTGCATGGGTTCACTTATTTTGTTCATGGTTGAATAGTAGATGCCATTTGCTCTAAACGCAAAATTGCTTTGAGAATTTCTTTACGATTTCGCGCAGATTTTATCCAAGCAGGCAGACGGGAAAAATAACTGGAATTTCCTGTGCTTTGTGTTCTTTCACGTAGATCCGCTTGAACAAAGGACTTGAGTACCTGTAAATGCTCAGGATTATGTATGTACAGATTGCCAAGACGGGTATGAGCGGTTAAATACAGTTTAAGTCCAAATTGTGTATGCTCAAGTCGATTTGCGTTGGCATAGTCAATATCTTGTGATTTTACGCTGAGCTGTGAGGTCTTATTACACACAGGGCAAGTTGCTTCAACATGCGTCACCGGATTTTTAAGATGACGTATCCTGTGGTTTACACTCAGTTGAGTTCCGCCACAGAAATGGCAGCGCTCAGTGACATAAACATAGTAATGACCATTAAATTCTTTATTGTACTGGCTGGCATGACTATCTAAATGGCGATTGCATTGATTACATGTAAATACAAAATGCGAAGTGCAATCACAACTGAGTGCTGTTTGATCTAACTTTTGATAACGGATTATTCCTGGAGCTTGGCAGTCAGGACAATGCACCCATTGATCGGCAAAAATAAACTGAGATTTATAAACTCCATCATCTACATAGCGTGATGTCATCAGAAAAATCCAACCTTATTACCTTGAAGTTCTTGCGCCAAGTTATACGCCTGGTGATCTGAGAACTTACTGACAATATCGAGAACCTGCATAATATTGTCATAATGATTGTCACTAAAGCGAGCACCAAAACGTTCTAATATCGACATCAAACGTCCATCTTTAAAACTTAAGGTTTTATGTGGGGTGGTTAATGGGATAAACGCATCTAAGATATGCTGTAAACTTTGATGTGCAATAATTTCCAATCCTGACTTTTGTGGATGTTCAAAGATCTTTTCACGGGCAAGATTTTTGGCACGATCTATCCCCAGTTCAATATCTTCAGAACAGTATTGCAATAGCGAGCCTTTGAGCTGTCCTGATAGAATTTGAAAATGTTGCTTTGCAAAAGCAGTCGTCACTTCTTCAACCAAACGCTTCATTACACGACCACGTAATGCAGCAATTTTTTGTTGCCAAGTGGTATAGGGCATGTTCAATTCAGCCGGTACACCAAAATCCCCCAATAAATCAAGGAAAATAGGTTCAACCTCTTCATAAGCAAGCATGTTGAGAATAATCCCATCCTCTAGATCAATTAAGGCATAGCAGATATCATCTGCTGCTTCTAATAAATAGGTCAAAGGATGGCGGCACCAACGATATTCACCCAACTGAAGCAAGCCAAGTTGATCAGCAATTTGTTTGAGGATCTCTTTCTCAGCTTGATAACAGCCGAATTTTGCACGCTTGCTTGCAGGCGTATCACCTTGAGATTCTATGGTTTGTGATAGCCAGGGATACTTGAGGTAAGCTCCTAACGTTGCGTAAGTTAGGCGCATTCCCCCATCATGAGGATGGTAGTCAATTTTAGTCAATAAACGTAGACCTTGTGCATTGCCTTCAAACTGACGGACATCTGCTTGTTGCTCAGTGCTCAAGTCCTGTAAAAAATCGGTATGCGCGGCATCATCAAACCATTCACGAATGGCATATTCACCCGCATGTCCAAAAGGTGGATTACCAATATCATGTGCTAAACATGCTGCTTGTATGATTGCACCCACATCGGCAGGAGAAATCCAGATGGGAAGTTCTTTTTGAATTTTTTCGGCTGCAAGCATACCCAATGAACGACCTATACATGAGACTTCAAGCGAGTGAGTCAGTCGCGTATGGATACCGTCATGTTGAGTCAGGGGATGGACTTGCGTTTTTCGATTCAGTTGTCTAAAACTTTGTGAAAATATGATGCGGTCATAATCTTTATGAAAAGGGCTTCGTGCCTGTTCTGTACTTTGCTTCTTACTTCCTAAACGAACAGTTGAGAGAAGTTCTAACCAACGCATTTGAGTCATTTATCATTTATCATTTTTTCGTTAAGGGTATGATGCCAAATTTATTGAGCATGTACCAGAGTCGTGCGACATAAGTTGTCTGAGTAATGATTTATTTTTGATATCATCACAATTACAGAGAGCAAATCAATTGATCTTTGGTTTAGAGTTTTCACCAATAAATGTTAGAGTTTCGCATTATAAATGATAAAGAATAGGCTTGATATTCAATGAGTTTAAAAGATCAATTTGTTAGTTTTGTGCTTATTTTATGTTTACCAATAATTGATACTCATGGTGAAGATTATCCTGTTATTGATCCTGCAAAAGAAATTTCTATTACCGAAAATGCATTAGGATTACGTTCTTTTGAAGAGCGTACAATCATTGATTATACGTTTTATCCTCATAAGCAGACTGGGCAAAATCAGGTGTTTAACGCAGATGAGATGAAGCAGATAGAGTTAGAAAATTTTGAGCTCCAGAATATAGTTAAAACTTTGTATCCATTTGATATTGTACAAATGAATGATTCACAATTTTCACATTCAAATACAAAGTTATGGACCGCTGTTGAATACAAATACTATGAAAAATGTAATTGTGATGAGGGTAAAAAACTCATAGAGAAAAATATCGTCGTTTTCCCCCATAAAGTTATTGAATTCAAAAATATAAAAAAGGAAAAGCGTTTTTTACTTCCAGTCGAAATATTTAAAATGCATGGTGCTGGGCGAGAAATACGTATTACCGATCCTAAATTGGAACTTTATCTATTTAAGCAATTAGAAACTGAAAAATATCAATTGGTTACTCGAACACCAATCAATTATGAAGGCATCGATTCTTATGAAGGCTTTGAAATTTCCCTAAGTCAATTGAGTATACCTGAAATTGCTTCAAATATTAGGTTAATTGGCGCAGATCGAAAGGGAAGTTTTTTCAGATTATATGCTATAACAAATAATGGAGCTGAGTACTCAGATTGGTACGTCTTAAGTTTGAAAGAGGATGAGTTTCTACGAAGCTATCTAGTCTCAAATGCGAGTGAAGACACAACAGAAATGTTTTATACACCTAAAGCGCACAAGTTTGATTCAAAACTTTCTTTTATACCGGTAAAAGGTCAGTCATATTATCCAATACAGATCAAATATAAAGGTAATAAATTTATTTTTTCCAACTATAAATTGGAAGATAAAGACCAGATAAACAGAGTGGAATTTGATCCAAACTTAGGGATTTATAACTATGATTCGCCGACTATGCAACGTATGTTGTCAGAGCAACGCAAAATAATGAAGGGTATTCAGTGAATAATAAATTGATATTGCTATTCATGATTTTTTTGTCAGGATGTAACCCAACTGATAAAAACTTAAGCAGCCAAAATAAACAAATCGAAACCCAGAAAAAAACGGAAGTGAGTAAATTTGAAATTGAAGAAAGCATTCCTGCAACGCCTGAACCCGTAGATCAGGCTTTAGCAACTTTTGCGTTTCAGAAAAGCTCAGATGGTCATCTCATCAATAACTGTATTTGGACAGATGATCCAGATGCGCAAGGGAAAGTGTATTGGAGCATCATACCGAGCAGTATGTTGAATGGAAAATCTAAATTTACTGCCGAGGATATTACGCCAAGCAAAGTAAAAATCGGACAGCCAATCAAGAACTGTACTGAAGGCTATCAAAATGAAAAAGCAAAATATGCCTATGCGATAGATCACAGTGGTGATTTAGTCAATACGATTGCCCTCAAATTAGACAGGATGACAGAAACGGCAGACCACCTTTATACAATTGATTTGAATAAAAACGCGCATCCTGAAAAAATCTATGTGTGCTACAACATGGAAAGTTTAGATGTATTTTTTATAGATTCTGTACCTAAAAATCCCGATTTAGGACATGTAAATGTTGAATTGTCCTATGCAATTGATGGAGAAATTGAACCAGATATTTCATGCGGAAAAGTTTTTTATCAAAAAAGTGGAATCATCGCAAAAGAAGATCCCAAAACAGGCGAGTCTACTTATCGTGCTCAATAATTCAATTGTTACGAATCATGTTTAAACACGAAAGTCAAAGTAAATCGAATGTTTAAAAGCAAGATTTCAGCATTTTTTAAGTTGGATATGACTAGCTGAAATCTTGCTTTCACAGTAGAATATGCGCTCTCTTCAAGTCACATTGAGGTAGGTTGCCAAAGCCTGCCCGTGGAGCCAAAAACAGCATGTTTATCGTTGCCGGTGCACCTGCACACTCTTCTTTTAAGCAAACACAACTATTAACACGCCTTGCGTCAATCAGTTCTGTTCAATCAATAGAAAGCCAATGGGTTTACCTTTTCGACCAAGCGCTCAACGAGCAACAACAGCAATCTGCTTTACAGCTTTTAAACGATGGTGCATCGTTTGAATTACATCAGGCAACCAGTGATGAAGTACAGATTTTAGTCACGCCACGTGTCGGTACAATTTCACCGTGGTCGTCTAAGGCAACCGATATTTTTGCCAACTGTAATACGCCTGTACACCGCTTAGAACGCGGTGTTTTGTTTACTTTAAAGGGTATTTCTGAAGTATCCGAAGAAGTGAAACAAGTTTTACATGACCGTATGACAGAAAGCGTTTTCAATAAAATTGATGATGCATCCGCTTTGTTCTCAGAAACTGCACCTAAGCCGTTGAACTCAATTGATATCTTAGGTCAAGGTAAAGACGCACTTGTTAAAGCGAACTCTGAATTTGGTTTTGCCTTGTCAGATGAAGAAATCGATTATTTAACAGCTGCATTTAATAAATTGGGTCGTAATCCGCACGACATCGAGTTGATGATGTTTGCTCAAGCAAACTCAGAACACTGCCGCCACAAAATTTTTGGTTCTGAATGGACAATCGATGGTGAAAAACAACCATTGTCATTGTTCCAAATGATTAAAAATACCTATAAAGAATCTCCGACAGATGTGTTGTCTGCATATAAAGATAATGCATCGGTGATTGTTGGTTTTGATACACAACGTTTTTATCCTAAAAAAGATGAAGCAACTGGACACTACGTCTATAAATATAAAAGCCAAGCTGCCCACATTTTAATGAAGGTTGAAACCCATAACCATCCAACTGCAATCGCACCATTTGCGGGTGCGGCAACGGGTTCAGGTGGTGAAATTCGTGATGAAGGTGCCACAGGTCGTGGCGGTAAGCCAAAAGCGGGATTGACAGGCTTTACGGTGTCCAACCTGAATATTCCGGGTTTTGAACAACCTTGGGAAGAGAATTACGGTAAACCATCGCGTATGGCTTCACCACTTCAGATTATGATTGAAGGTCCATTGGGCGGTGCAGCATTCAATAATGAATTTGGTCGTCCTGCACTTAATGGTTACTTCCGTACGTTTGAACAAAACGTAAATGGTGAAGTAAAAGGTTTCCACAAACCGATCATGATCGCAGGCGGTTACGGCAACATCCGTCCCGATCACGTTGAAAAAGATGCGATTCAACCCGGAGATCTACTGATTGTCCTGGGTGGTCCTGCGATGCTGATCGGCTTAGGCGGTGGTGCAGCATCTTCCGTAGACAGTGGTAAATTGGGTGAAAACCTAGACTTTGCTTCGGTTCAACGTGAAAACCCGGAAATGGAACGCCGCTGTCAAGAAGTGATTGATGCGTGTTGGAGAATGGAAGATTTCAACCCAATCGTATCTGTACATGATGTTGGTGCAGGCGGTATTTCCAATGCAATGCCTGAATTGGTTAACGATCATGAGTTGGGTGCAATTCTCGATCTTCGCAAGATTCCATCACTAGAACCTGGCATGTCGCCAATGGAAATCTGGTCAAATGAAGCACAAGAACGTTATGTGTTGGCAATCAAACCAGAATCATTGGAATTGTTTGAATCTATCTGTGCACGTGAACGTTGCCCATTTGCAGTATTGGGTGAGGCGACGGAAGCACGTCAATTGACCGTAAATGATCCATTGTTTGACAACAAAGCTGTGGATATGCCAATGCAAGTCATGCTTGGTGGTACACCGCGTATGAGTCGCTCATATGAAACGATTGAACGTACAGGCAATGCATTTGATGCTGCCCAAGTTGATCTGAAAGATGCAATTTTCCGTGTATTGAAAAATCCAACGGTTGCTTCTAAATCATTCCTGATTACGATTGGTGACCGCTCGATTACAGGTATGGTTGCGCGTGATCAAATGGTGGGGCGTTGGCAAGTACCTGTTGCTGATGCAGCAGTAACAACGACCAGTTTGCAGGGTTATACAGGCGAAGCAATGGCAATGGGGGAACGTCCGCCAGTGGCATTACTGAATCCTGCCGCTTCTGCACGTTTAGCAGTTGCTGAAGCAATCAGCAATATCATGTGCGCCAATATAGAGCAAATCAGTGATATTAAGTTATCAGCAAACTGGATGGCGGCGGCAGGTCAAAAAGGTGAAGATCAGGCATTATTCGAAGGTGTAAAAGCCATTGGTATGGAAATGTGTCCTGCCTTGGGTATTGCGATCCCTGTCGGTAAAGACTCGCTGTCTATGCGTACTACATGGAATGACCAAGGCGAAGATAAATCGGTTACTTCACCAATGTCGGGGGTGATCACTGCATTTGCACCGGTTTTAGATGTACGTAAAACATTGACGCCTGAATTGAAAAATGAAGATTCAGTTTTAGTACGTATTGATTTATCTAAAGGTCAGTTCCGTTTGGGTGGTTCTATTCTTGCTCAGGTGTATAAGGCAATTGGTTCAGTAACACCAGATGTCGATAGTTTTGATGATTTCAAAGCTTTCTTTGCTTTAGTGCAAGATTGGAATAATCGTGGTTTGATCAAGGCTTATCATGACATTGGCGATGGCGGTCTTTTGGCAACTGTGGCAGAAATGATGTTCGCTTCACGCTTAGGCGTGGCACTTGAAAACCAAACGAATGAAAGCTTGTTTGCAGAAGAAATCGGTGCAGTATTGCAAATTGCACAAGCAGATTGGGAAAGCTTGGTTGATGAGGTTGCCGCATCAAGCTTAAAAGATGCGATCAGTGTTGTGGGTACAGTAAACAGTTCTGATCAACTTGCTGTCAATGGTTTGCTGCTTGATCGTGCTGAATTACAGCAGGCTTGGACTGAGGTTTCTCATCAGATTCAGCGCCTGCGTGATAATGTGGAAACTGCTGACTCTGAGTTTGCATTGATTGGTGACCGTGAACATAAAGGTTTGATTGCTTTACCAACCTTTGATTTAAATGAACCTGTTGAAGCGCCTTATATTAACGAACGTCGTCCAAACATGATGATTTTGCGTGAACAGGGTGTCAACGGACATGTGGAAATGGCTGCTGCCTTTGATAAAGTTGGCTTCAATACTGTTGATGTCCACATGAGTGATTTACTTTCCGGTCGTGTTGATTTAGATGACTTCGAAGGCTTGGTTGCCTGTGGTGGCTTCTCTTATGGTGACGTTTTAGGTGCAGGTGGCGGATGGGCTAAATCTGTATTGTTCAATGCTAAGCTACGTGATCAATTTGAAAAATTCTTTAATCGTGACAATACCTTCTCTGTGGGTATTTGTAATGGTTGTCAAATGTTGGCACAACTTGCACCACTGATCCCTGGTGCAGACAATTGGCCACGTTTCCGTCGCAATACTTCAGAAGTATTTGAAGCACGTGTGGTGAATGTAAAAGTTGAAAAATCTCCATCTATTCTTTTAGAAGGCATGGACGGTTCAATTTTACCAATCGCTGTTGCGCATGGTGAAGGTCGTGCAGAAACTTCTGCTGAAAACTTTGCTGCGTTAAATGCAGATAATCAAGTGATTTTACGTTATGTCGATAGCTTGGGTAATGCGACTCAACAGTATCCACTCAATCCGAATGGTTCTCCTGAGGCGATTTCTGGCGTCACCTCAAAAGATGGTCGTGCAACGATTATGATGCCGCATCCTGAACGTAATTTCCGTGCAATTCAGCACTCTTGGAAGCCTGATGAGTGGACGGAAGATGGTGCATGGTTACGTATGTTCCGTAATGCACGTAAGTTTATTGGTTAATTAGAGCTAGACCATCATAAATTAAAAAAGCCCCTTAAGGGGCTTTTTTAATTTATGATGGTTGAAAATGTTGAATACGTACTAAAAATGAAAAAAAAGATGATTAGATGTAGCAGGAATTATTTTGGATAAGTTTAGCAATCGCTAGCAGCATTATTAAAAGTTTTGGGGTAGGCATAATGGATTAAATACATATTCAATATTTAAATCCTTCAAGTTTTGCTTTTAATTTATTGAGTCAGCGTTATGACCTAAAAGGTCAATGCTGGGAAAAGTTCATTAAAGTTATTGTAAATACCCAAAGCATTATTTTCAGTATTGAACATAAAGTTCAGTGCGATTTAGACACAGCCATGATTCACCAGACTTTGATTGTGATCAACGTTTAAAGCCTGCGACTGGATATGGAGATGATCATTATCTTCAAGTTGAATTCACAGAGCAAAAAGATCAGCTTTTTTCCGAATCGGATGGCTATTGTTTTACTCCTATTGAATAGATTCAACACACAAAGATGTTTGACTGATTTCTACACTAACATAGAAAGTTCTATCAGAAGGTATCGAATTAATATAAATGTTTGAATTGGGAAATTGTTACATTTCTAGGGTTGGTTTATTTCTTGCTTGTTATAAATTGTCTATTAAAAGACCATGTTTTATCCCAAAGCTGTGCCATCGTGTAGCAACAATGAGGTGACAAAATGATAAGAACAGTGAACTACTCAACAGCAGAAAAGGTTATCCTTCGTCAAAAAGGATGGAAATGGTTTAGTGCAGTTTTAATTCTGCAAATACTGATTATTTTGAGCGCCTATTTTATTGCTTAAACAACAGGGTTTATTTCATCCGATTGCAAAAGCCACTATATTGTGGTTTTTGCCTATAGAAAATCCATTTATAATAGATATAAAGATGGTAAAGTATATGCGACTTTTAAAGAATATGATGATTTATAAAGCCAATCTTATTTCAAAAATCATTTAAAGCTATACGGTGAATCAGCATATTATTTTAAATATCAGACAAGATTGACTTGCTGACAAAATAATGAGAGGAAATAAAATAGGATTTCAATGTGATAAGAATATTTTTTGCTATTTCTGTATGTTTGGGGACTCAAATTACTCATGCTAAAGACTTTCAGATTGCATCATTAATCGATATTAAAGCACTAAATTGTGATCAACTTTTTCAAAAGCCAGAAAGCAAAATTGCAATATTATTGCGTGATTTTAACGCAAAAGGGTCAAGGCAGATCAAACTCAACAAATCAAAACAAATCATGACGATTGGAGGGAATACATATTCGGGAATACAAGGTCACCAATATCATAGAACAGCATATCTAGAACAAGATGATTTAGCCGTAGATAGTGATGTTTTTGGCGTACGGCTGATTAAAATTGCAGTACAAAAACATCAATTGGCCAATACTCAGTCCAAAGGTTATTATTTTGTGTTTCGGGGGGAACCAACCACAGTACTCTATCATTTACGCAAGGTTGTGGGAGATGATTGGAATATTGAAAATACTTTAGATGAAACACCACAGGGGAACTCAAAATTAAGCTGTGGTTATACAAGGTAAATGAATGTCTAGATTTATATTGTTAATTCCCATAGTGATTTCACTTGGCGCGTGTTATCCGGTATATAAAACTCAAAAAACCCAACTGACTGTGAATGTTGTCAATGAACAGGGACTCGCTATTGCTGATGCAAAAGTGGTCTTAGTGACCACTGTACATCCTGCAAAAATAGAGGATCAATTTGATGAAAAGTTTAGTAATCAATTCGGAGCAGTAAACTTCGAAAAGCAAGCGCAATGGAAAGTTGAGAGCCTAATGATTCATGGTGTGCAGTTCTATGACTGGTATTTATGTGTTGCCAAAGATGGTTATATCACCCAAGAATTTATTAAGATTGGTTCTGACTCTAAAATTAAAATAACATTGCCCAAAGGAAACAATCCATCAAGATCGTTTCCTTATGTGTGTTAATTGATTATAGAAAATCGCAATTAATTTATGATAAAAATATCAAAGTTACGGCTGTGTAGAACATGATATTGATTTTGAAGAAGATCTAATTTTAAATCTCCGGATTTTGCAAAAACGACCAATTTTTGCTTAGATTTTATTGCTTGGTTAAATTGTGAAAATTCCCACAGATACTGAGCTTTATTGGCTTCAAAAAGTAGACCATCTTTAAGTTCAAGCGATGAGCTATCCGTATTTACACTTGCCCAATCTTTTACAACATAAACAGGATTCTTAAGATTCAATAAGAAGGGAACATCATAGAAATAATTATCATAAAAAACGATAGGAATATCCTTTGGAATATCTTGAACAAAACTAACCTGATTTGAGTTGGATCGAATATCAAAGAACTGTACGCTGCTACTTGCCATACTGCATAGCACCATCATACACGCAACGATAAAAGTAAAAAAATCAATTTTATGCTTTTTAAATAATAGAATTAAGATCATACAGAGAATCATCACAATTCCTGCAACTGCGAAAATTTGATTTTTCTCGGCCGCGTAAAAGCCAATATCTCGATGCATGGTAAACGGGGCAACGACTAAGCCACTTGCCAATACCAACAGTAAGGTTGGAAGTGCATAAACTTGGAACTTGCTCAATTGATTTTCTTCAATGATTCGATTTGTCATAAGTGCGAAAATCATCGTAAATGGTGCAATTGAGGGTAAAATATAACCTGCAAGTTTCGATGGCGGAATAGAAAAGAACAATAAAACAGACAACCCCCACCAGATGAGTAAACTAAAAATAGGGTGGGTTGTTTGTGCACGAATGGCGTTGCTCGAAAATTTGAAGCCATTCGCGAGTATGATGGGTAAAAAATTTACAAAAAGTATGGCAACGTAAAAGTACCAACCTTGTTTATTATTAAATTCGCCAGAGTTAAACCGACTAAATTGTTGCTCAATAAAAAAATAGTGTAAAAAGTTTGGATAATGTTGTTGAACTATGAATACCCAAGGTAAAGCAATTAGCATAAATAACAAGAGACCAAACGGATTTAAAACTGATGGAATTTTTTTCCATTGTCCTATGTAAATCATCCAAGGAAGAATAACCATTCCAGGAATCAGAACCCCAATCAATCCTTTACTTAAAAAGGCACATGCACATGCAAAATAACCTAGGAATAAAATATTTCTTTTACCACTGAGAATGAAATCTGCAAAACAGAATACGGTTAAACTAATCCAAGATGCGACTAATATGTCATGATTAATGTATTCAGCACAGCCATAAAATAATAACCCGGTTGCTAAAATAGCAGTCGAAATCTGGGCAATTCTTTCATTTATATGTTTCTTAGTAAAAACAAACAAACTGACCAACATGAGAATGCCTGCAAATGCAGGAACTACACGAGCAACCCATACATGTGAACCAAATATTTCCATTAAACTTGCAGTTAACCAGTGTAGTAAAGGGGGTTTATGCATAAATGGAATACCATTTAACCGTGGTACTGTCCAATCACCACTTACATACATCCAGCGGCTAATATCCCCATAACGTCCTTCATCTGGCACAGACATTGGGCGAATAAAAGCTGAGATAAATAACCAAAGTGATAAGCCAATCAGCAAAGTTTTAGATGAGCGAAAAATAGGTTTCATGGAGCTTATCCTGAAAATTTAAAAGCAAAAAACTTACTTAAAAAGAATGTAAAAATTGCTGTCATTACAATAGTCAAAATGATAAGAGCTGATAAATTCTCAGCAGGGAAAAAATACTGGGTCGTGAGTAGGAATGCTTCGTTAAAAATAAAACCTAAACAAGCAACAAGTAGAAATTTGGGTAATACATGCCTATGTCGAGTTTTGTGGGCATTGAAAGTAAAAATACGGTGCCCAAAGTAACTCACCCAAAATGCAATGCTGAACGCCATTAAATTGTCTAATGCAAGTGTTATCGAAGTGAGGTGTACAAGCAGCATGAATATCAAATAATGTGTAAATGCTGCAGCACCACCAACGATACAAAACTTTGAAAAGGCATACATATTTGAATTAAACATGTTTAAAAGATTTTATTTTTATTTGAAGGGGTGTAATGAATGGACTTTGTATTGGAGTATTTATTCGAAACAATATAACGTGGGCGATCTTTTGTTTCCGTATAAATTCGGCTGATATATTCACCCAGTATTCCAATAAATAATAATTGAATACCGCCCAATAAGCTGATTTCAACAATTAATGTTGCCCAACCTGGTACTTTTATACCTTCGGCTAAAGTCTCAAAAATAATATAGACGCCGTAGGAAACCGAACAAAGTGCCAACAAAGCACCAAATGCGATACATGCTCTCAATGGAAGATTGGAAAATCCTGTAAGCCCTGAAAGAGCAAGGTTAAATAAAGCCTTGAAGTTAAAGCTTGATTGACCATTTTTTCGTTCTAACTCAGAGAAGTGAATACCAATTGATTTAAAACCGACCCATGCATATAAACCTTTCATATAACGGTTTTTCTCGGGAAGTGTTTTGATTGCTTCTACGACTTTTTCATCCAATAAGCGGAAATCGCCTGCATTTTCAGGAATAACGACTTCTGAACTTAAATTGAGAATTCTATAATAAACATATGTAAATAAACGTTTTAACCCCGACTCAGTATTTCTATTACGAATTCCATAAACCATGTCATAACCATTTTTCCAAAGATTGATCATAGTAGGAATAGCATCAAGAGGATGCTGGAAATCGGCATCGATCATTAAGGTTAGATTCCCTGTTGTGTGATCTAAGCCTGCACTTAAAGCAGCTTCTTTACCAAAATTTCGTGACAGTTCTAAAATTTTAAGTGGATACCGATCCAACATGCTTTCAAGCACAGTCATGGTATTATCTTTGCTGCCATCATCAATCACGATGATTTCAAAGGAAACTTTTTGTTGTTCCAGTGTTGCTGCAAGCGCTGGAATAAATGTTTTTAAATTTTCTGCCTCATTATATGCAGGCACAACACATGAAATAAACGGTTCTAATCTACTCATAGCATTTGGCCTATTGGTTGGAATTCAATATTGAAAGTTTTACAATCCCGGAAAAATTGTTCGGAGTTGAGATATTGGTACTCATAAATACGAGCATCTTGAATTTCATCAAATTTTTTGGGTTGAGCAGAAGCTGGGTGGCACATGATCAATAATCCATTTTGTGCGGATTTTAGCCATTCATAATTCAGTACAGCATAATTTTCATTCTTAAAATCATAAATTCCAGCAAAATAAGCATTGGTTTTGAAATGATTTTTTTGACTTAGTTTTAGTGTTTTTTTAGCGCCGAGATATTCCAGTATTTTGCTTTTCCATTGATATTCTTGAACAGAGATTGTGTGATCTAGATTGCGGATCCATCCGTTAAAGTTATTTTCTTTTAATATGTCCATTAAAACTTCACGAATTACAGGAAATTGGTGGACATGTTGGTGTCCATCTACAAAATTTGGCTGAGTCCCAATCGCTTCTACAAAAAGTTCCCATTGTTGAGTAATACTTGCTCTTATTTTTTCTTTATTTAAAGTTCTTGACCATGCCCTTAGCATGAGTTGATTAAGTGGATAATAAAGGAAGTTGCTATGGTCAAAATGATGGGTAAAGTTAAGATGTAGGCCAATTTCTATTGGATGATTTATCTCAGCTTTCAGGGTCCGTAATTTATTTGCTTGTGTATGCCAAATTGGTGATTGCGTCATACATGATGTTGCTTGTAGGGCATTTTTTCTCAGAAGTACACATACGGCATGACTGATTTCATCATTCAATGCAAAATCATCAGCACAATAACAAATCATTTTCATGTGCAGTACTTCCAATTGGTTCTAGTGATTGAAAATCAAACAAAATCATATTCCCCATGTCCTTGGACATATTGGACTGCTACTATTAAAAAAATGACTTAAAATAACCTGAATTGGAACTTAAAACGTTTTAAGAAAGAAAAGCTTAATGAACTGCCATAAGCTAAGATTATGAATTTTATAGAAATATTAAAATAATTATTTATTTGCAGTTGAGGCAAGTCTATGCATTTATTTTGTAAATAAATTTACCGCTTAAATTGTGATAACAATAGAATATAAAAAAACCACCCGAAGGTGGTTTTTCTGATCTTAAAAAATTAATGTGTGGCATCAAAATTATAAGATTTTTGTTTTTCGGTATCGAATTTGCCTTCCCATTTACTGATCACAAGAACAGCAAGTGCGTTACCAATTACATTTAATACTGTACGTGCCATATCTAAGATACGGTCGATACCCGCAATAAATGCCAAACCTTCTAGAGGTATACCCACACTGCCCAGAGTTGCCAATAGAACTACAAAAGACACACCTGGAACACCTGCGATCCCTTTAGAGGTAATCATCAGTGTAAGCACTAAAACAATTTGTTGGGTGATGGTTAAATCAATACCATAAAGCTGAGCAATAAAAATTGCCGCGATACTTTGGTAAAGCGTAGAGCCATCCAGGTTAAATGAATAACCAATCGGTACAACGAAACTGGTGATTGATTTAGGCGCACCATAAGCTTCCATTTTTTCCATCATACGTGGTAAAACGGTTTCAGAGCTTGCGGTTGAGTAGGCAAGAATCAATTCATCTTTTAAGATTTTGATAATTGTCCAGATACTGAAACCACAGAATTTAGCCACAAAACCAAGCACGATAAAGATAAAGAACAGAATTGCTGCATAAACCAATACTGCCAGTTTAATAAGCGGCAGTAACGAACTGAATCCAAAGTTTGCGACAGTAGCAGCGATCAAGCCGAAAACACCAAATGGTGCAAACATCATGATCATATGCGTTACTTTAAACATGGTTTCAGAAACAGCTTTTAATACATCGATCAAAGGCTGTTTGGTTTCTTTTGATAATGATCCGAGACCAATACCAAAAATCACTGCAAAGAAGATGATTGGCAACATATGCCCATCGCTCATTGCAGCAAAGATATTCGGTGGAATAAGTGAAAGAACGGTATTCACTAAACCATGAGCTTCATGACTGACTTCCTGTGTCGTTTCTTTATATTGAGAAATATCAGAAGTTGTCAGTGTAGACATATCAATGCCTGCGCCTGGCTGGAATACATTCGCAGCAACTAAGCCCACAATGATGGCAACGGTCGTAATAATCTCAAAGTAAATAATGGTTTTTAAGCCTAATTTACCGACACTTTTACTGTCACCTGCATTGGCAATCCCTAAAATCAGCATGGAAAGCACAAGTGGAATTACAATCATTTTGATCAGATTAATGAAAATCTTACCTAATGGTTGTAGAAAGTTTGCAACGATGTCATTACGAAGTTCAGGAGAGTTGTGCAGGAATGCACCAACAAGGATACCTAAGAAGAGCGCAATAACAATTTGCCAAGCTAGGCTAATTCTCATTTTCTTCATACTGAGCCCTTAAAATTCAGATTTTGGCGAAAAGAAAACTCTATCAAAAAAATGAAAAAAAAATCCCGCTAAAGTATGTGGGTACTTTAGGGTGGGAGATTCTGAACATTCAGAGTATTTTGAAAATGGTGTATTCTGCCGCTATTTGATGCTGTAATACTAATATTTTTATTCAAAATACGTTTAATTGATTAAAAATAATTCAGTTTGATTAAATTATTCGATGTGATTGTGAAATTTTATTAATTATATGAATTATATTTTACATATTCATTCTATTTGTTTATGTATTTTGCTGAGTCGGATATAAGCCCATATCATCAAAATTCCAAACAGAAATCCAAGATAGATCAGTTTGGGAACAACAATATGAGTGGGTACGCCCATTTGGTTGAGCTGGATAAATAAATTGATGCCTTGTGTTGATGGTAAAATATGAGCAAATGCCTGCATCCAATATGGCATTGCCTGTAATGGCCAAGCAGCACCCGATAATAGAAATAAGGGAATTGATGTAAAAACAATAACATGTCCAGCGCGTTCTGAAATATCCAGATAACTTGCTAGAACCATCGCCATTGCAATCACACAGCTGATAAATATAGGTACTGCAAAGAGCATTCCCCAAAAATTTCCACCTCGTGGATAATCATTCAACCAATAGGTAAAACCAAATAAATAATAACAACCCAAACAGCCAATGGTTAAAGCGGCTAAATAAATCGCTAAAAACTCAGGCAGTGTGGCACGCCAGTGTTGTTCACGATAACCAGCAAGCAGCATACATAAACCTAAAACTATGGTTTGATGGATAATTAAAGGTGCGATTGCCGGGAAAATATAACTGCCATATCCAGATAAAGTATTAAAAAGTGGAATTTGATGAACAGGAACTGGAGGTTGAAAGTGCGAAATTTTGCCAAATTTTTCTGCGTATTCTGCAATTGTATTTTCAATTGAAGTCGCCAGGCCTAAACCAATTTGTTTGGTTTTAAGGAAATAAGCACTACTTAAATATAAACCTATGCCACCTTCTTCGCCCCGTACAACGCTATTGGACAAGTTCTCAGGCAATAATAAAATGCCATCCGCTTTCTGTTGTTGAAGCATTTGTTTGGCGTGTTCGAAATTACCTGTAATTTCTGTAACTGCAACATTGGGACTTTTCGAAACTTGAATAATAATCTCATGACTTAAAAAACTTTGCTCTTCATCTACAATAATGATGGGTAAGTTTTCTGCGGTCTGGGCTTTATAGGCAGTAGGATAAAAGAAACTATAAAAAAATACTGAAAGAACCATGGTGGTCAATATGGATGAATTTTTCGCAATATTCTTAAAAGTGGCAATATAATGTTGAGCAAGTGCTTTTAAAAAATTAATCATACTGTGCTCCTTGATTAACTTTTTTGAGTAACAAAGTCGATATTACAGCATAAAATAGGCAGTATATGGCAAGAATCGCGAATGGAATCATTGAGATAAAGACAGGGCTACCTACGACCCATTGTTCCGTTTGCAATTTTGCATAAGGTGTATAGGGAATAATATTTGCCCAAAATTGGGTGAAAATAGGTGCATTATTTAGAGGCAGGGTGACGCCTGCAAAACTCAAAGAAGAACCACCATAGACTGCAATAAAGCCAAAGGTTTTAGATAAATTTTTGGTTGCGAGAACAACTGTACTACTGATTAATGCATAGGCTGTATACAGCAAGAACTGTCCTAGCAAGATCATCGATAAACTTCCGGCAATAAACCATCCCCGAATTTCGACCAACCAAAACATCCATAACCATGTCCAGAAACAGAAGATCAATACATAGACCATATTTTTAGCCAACAATGCAGCCAAGATCGATCGTCCTTGTATCCATTGCTTGACACTTGCATATTTCAATTCTTGACCTACTGCAAATGCAACGCAACAACAGAGCAAGAGGTGCAAAATTGCAGGAATCATAAAAGGTTCTAGATAGAATTCATAACTGAGATTGGGATTAAATAATGGTGAAATTTTGACATTCGGTGTCGAAATCTCAGCATAGGGGATTTTGTTTGCATAGTAAGAGTGCTGTGCAAAGTCACCGATGGCTTCAACAGTTGAAAGTAGCATTGCAGATGAAATGCCATTTCCGATACTGAAATAAGACTGGTTAAACGCAATACTGATTTGTGCATCTTGTGCTTGTACCAATCTTTGTTCTGCGCCTGCGGGGATGTGTACATAACCCCAGATTTTAGTCTGATTCAGTAAGTATTCAACTTGATTTGGGTCGTTTGAAACGGTGTAAATCGAAAGCGTGTGATTAAGACTGAGGTATTTCTCAATATTACGGCTTAATTCACTTTGGTCCTGATCGATAATGGCAATCGGTAAATGTTCTGCTTTACCTGCATAAAACATGCTGCTGAATAAAACGATGACAAACAAAGGGGCGAGTGTAACTAAACACAAATCCCATTTATGTGTGAACAGATATCGAAGCTCTCTTTGTATGTTCGCCCACATGTTTAGTGATGCTCTTGAAGTTTAAAGACCACACTCATGCCTACCTTTAAGTCTGGCAATCTTTCAGCAGGAGTCAATTTAATTTTAAAACTACGAATATCATATCCACCTGTCTGTCGTGTGGTTTTAATGGTTGCAAATTCGCCTTCCGCATCAATGTTTTTAATATTAAATGCAACATTTTTATTTAATGCTGGAACAAATCCTTCAAGTGATTTGGCTTGATAAACCTGCGCATATTGGTCTTCCCTCACATTTAAACTTACCCATTTTTCGTCATCTTGGAGAATACTGACCACCGGTACGCCAATTGCAACCAATTCGGACGGTTTTCCGTAGGTTTTAGATACAGTACCACTTACAGGTGAATAGAGCTTGGTCTCTGCTTCTAGAGCATTTGCCTCCGCAACAGCAGCTTTCGCAATTTCAACTTGTGCATCCGCACCTGATTTTTGCTCAGCGGTACTTCCGCGCTTTGCACGTGCATATTGTTGATAGGCGGCTTCACTCATCTGCGTTGCCGATTGAGCCGCAGCATACATTTCATCACGGCGCTGACGCGAAATTACACCTTGGGCAAAGAGATTAGCGCCGCGTTGATAGGTTGATTTAGCAAGATTTTCTTGTGCCTTTACACTCTGCCAATTGGCGTAAAGGGTATCAATATTTTCTTGTTGAGAACCGCGATCAGTTGTCGATTGTAATGCCAATGCTGATTGTAGAGTGGCAAGAGCCTGCTGCTTCTTCGCTTCAATTTCTGGGCTGCTCAGCGTGACTAAAAGTTGACCTTTGTAGACTTTTTGTCCATCACTGACAAAGATACCTTCAATTCGACTGGGTACTTTGGTGCTCACATGCAGTGTTTCTGCTTCTACCCGCCCTTGAACATCTACAGTTTTAGGTTGATAGCTTTTCCATAATCCAAAAGCAATCAATCCGATCAAAAAGATGAAAATAATCAAACCAATCACAATACCTTTTTTAGATTTGGAGGGATGATTGTTGACTGTAGCAGGCTTGACAGCTTGCGCTCTTTCATCAGTTGGCTGAGATTGGACAGCGTCCTCAACCGAATTGGGCACATGATTATTCTGCTGGTTTGATGTGTCATGATGTTCAGGACGTTGATCTGAAGACTGCGTATTGGCGGTATTGTCGTGTTGACCTTCAGTATTTAACTTAGAATCCGATGCTGAATCATTAGGCGTATTCTGATGGTTATTTTCTTGTGTCATTTTAAGCTCCATCTCAACGAATATAATCGGTGTTGGTTTGATTAACGTAGTCTTTGAACTGAGAAATTGAGCCATGGCTTTGTAGGAGTGTAGCCAAGGACATTACATATTTATAAGCATTGAGTGCTTTTTCAGTTTTTAATACGCTTAATTGATTCTGTGCATCAATCACCTGACTTGCTGTACCCATGTCTTCTTTAAATGACAATTGCTGAATACGGAGATTTTCTAAGGCAGCTTGTTCATTTTGTTGCAACAGCTGATTGGATTGCTGAGCGGTACTTAATTCACTATAAGATTTGTAGATAATATTCTCAATCTCTTGTTGGGTACGTGCAGTCATCAATTCTGTCGCATAGCGCTGTAATTCGGCAGCTTGGACATTTTTATTTTTATCAACGCCTGAGAACAGGTTATAACGGGCAGCGACACCTACGATCCAGTTTTGATTGTGATCTAGGCTATATTCTCCAAAAGCGAATAGGGTAGGTTTCTTGGTTGCACTTTGGATTTTGACATTTTGGTTAGCCAATTGTGTATCCATCTGCAGCTTTCGAACCAGACTTGAAGTTTCAGGATAAGAATCAAGCAACTGCTTCAGTGACTGGCTTTGTTGGCGATTGACAAAAAGTGGAGTGGTCAGTTGGTCGATACCTGATTTATTGAGTAAATTCCCCAATTGAAACTGACTGGCTTGTAAATTTGCCACGGCATTTTGTTCAGTACGCAAGGCATTATTTCGTGCAACCTCGAATTGCATGCGTTGTCCTTTACTGACAAAACCCTGTTTTTCGAGTTTGAGGGCATTGTCATAGTGTTGCTGCATTGCTTTAAGGTTGAAACGGCTGGCATCCACAAGCTGCTGTTGTAATTGCACATTAAAATAAGCCTGTATCACTTCAAAACGTTGGATATCCTGTTGCTGTTTAGCATCTAGTTGGCTACGTTCAGCCTTCAGATTGGCAATTTGTTTGGTGCTTGAAGTAATCCCGCCTGTATAAATTGGCATCATTAAGGAAACTGTCGGGCGAACAACTTCATCTTCTAACACAACGTTTGCTGTGTCTGGAATTAAACCGATACCACTGTGAATACCTTGGGTTAATCCCTGTTTTAAAGGATCGGTGATCGTGGAAGGAATGTTCTGTTCTGACTGCCATTGGTCAACACGTTCATTCACACCTTGCGATAGGGTTTGTTCTAGATTGTTTTTCACACTGTTTAAAGGAAGATCAGTTTCTGTATGAAATTTATAAGCACGGACATTCAAGTCTATGCGGGGTAAACCCATATTTTTAACCGCTTCAGCTTGAAGTTTCGATGCTTGATTTAAGGCATTACTGGCTTGAGTTGTATACGAGTTTTCAAGTAAATATTGTTCTGCTTGACTATAGCTTAAATTTTCAGCAAAGCTCATTTGCCCGATGATCAGGCTGTAAAAAACATATCCGAAAGTTGAAAGTTTAAGTGTTTTGGATAATGCTTTTCTATTTTTAAGGTGTTGTGATTTGATCAGCATAATCTTTTGCATCTGACTAAATTTAAAAACTATTTTACATGGAAAAGGCTGGAGTAAATAATCTAAATAACCATAAGAATATGTGTAGTTTTGTAGTTTTATAAAGTATATATAGTTGGTTAAATTATAATCACTACCGGGATATTTAAATAACAATCAAATCTTAAAAAGAGATGGAGTTGAAAATGTCAAAAATCACTGTGGAATCTTTAGTTGAGGCACCAATCGATGTGGTATGGCGTATTTATAATAATCCTCAGGATATAGAGCAGTGGAATACAGCTTCGCCAGATTGGCATACGGTTAATTCGAAAAATGATTTACGTGTGGGCGGTGAGTTTTCAAACCGCATGGAAGCTAAAGATGGCAGTATGGGCTTTGATTTCGCAGGGACTTATACGGATATTATTCCACATGAAAAGATTGCTTACTCGTTTGGGGAGCGCAAAGCAGAAATCACCTTTGTTCAACAGGACCAAGCGGTATTGGTTCGTATTTGCTTTGACCCTGAAACGGTCTATCCCTTTGAACAACAGCGGGCGGGATGGCAAGCCATCTTAGATAATTTTGCACGCTATGTGGAAAATAGAATTTAAGACGTTTGATGATATTAAATGATGATCAATGAAATATTTACCCCAATGGATTGAATACTGTTTTGATGAGTTCAACACGATTGCAATTAAAACCATTTACTTGCAATGATGCAGAAGAGTGTTATGGCTGTATTACCCCTACGCTGACAAAGTATATGTCTTGGGATCCGCCTCAAGACAGAATTGCCTTTGAAAATATTTGGCGAACATGGTTAATCACCATCAAAAATGAATCAGATTGGGTTTTTGTAATTCGAAATCAATTAAATGATGAGTTTTTGGATTTGGTTGGTTTTCACCAAGCAAAGCAATCAAGACCTGAACTTGGCATCTGGATTAGAGAAGATCGCCATGGCTTTGGATATGGAAAAGAGGCTGTCACAGCAATTGCTCATTGGGCTTCTCAACATTTTAATTTTGAAGCTTTTATCTATCCTGTTGCAATTGAAAACGATGCAAGTCGTCGTATTGCAGAATCATTAAATGGAACTCCTGTTTATTGTTCGCAACAACCTAAATATAAATCGATGACTTACCTGATTCCCAAAACTTAAACAACATTCAAATTTTGTTATTGAAATCTTAGCTCTAAATATGCAATTACATTGAAATATTGACTGATAAAGCTACTGCAAGAAAAGGCGATTTGTGGTTAAATGCGCCTATTTCATTCGTTTCACTTTATAAAAGGGAAAAATCATGCGCGCGTACAATTTCTGTGCTGGTCCTGCTGCATTACCTACTGCCGTTTTAGAAAAAGCTCAAGCAGAGTTGTTGGATTGGCATGGTAAAGGCTTATCCATCATGGAAATGAGCCATCGTAGTAAAGACTATGTGGCTGTCGCAGAAAAAGCCGAATCTGATTTACGTCAATTGATGAATATTCCAGAGAACTACAAAGTATTGTTCTTGCAAGGCGGAGCATCACTTCAGTTCTCTGCAATTCCACTCAATTTATTGGGCAAAAACTCAAAAGCGGATTATATCCATACAGGGATCTGGTCTGAAAAGGCAACTCAAGAAGCACAGCGTTATGGTGATATCCATATTGTTGAGGCAGGGACAACAATTGAGGGTAAATTAGCCATCTCTGAGCAAAGCACGTGGAATTTGTCTGATGATGCAGCGTATGTTCATTATGCCGATAATGAAACGATTGGTGGAATTCAATTTGCAGATATTCCTGAAACAGACAAACCTTTGGTTTCAGATTTCTCATCAAGCATTTTATCTGCGCCACTTGATGTTTCGAAGTTTGGTTTGATTTATGCCGGTGCACAAAAAAATATTGGACCTGCAGGATTAACATTGGTCATTGTTCGCGATGATTTGTTGGATCAGGCAAAACCTGAAATTCCTAGCCTGTTGAAGTATGCGTCTCAAGCAAAAAATGATTCTATGGTCAATACGCCTGCGACGTATGCTTGGTATTTATCAGGTCTGGTATTTGAGTGGTTGCTTGAGCAGGGTGGGGTAGATGCAATGCATAAAGCCAACCTTGAAAAATCTAAATTGCTCTATGGCTATATCGATTCAAGCGATTTCTATAACAACCCAATTGCTGTTCAAAACCGTTCAATCATGAATGTACCTTTCACATTGGCTGACGATGCACTGGATAAATTATTTTTGAAAGAAGCAGAAGAGAACAATCTATTAAATCTTGCGGGTCACCGCTCAGTAGGTGGGATGCGTGCAAGTATTTATAATGCTGTACCATTGCAAGGTGTACAGGCATTAGTCAACTTTATGGATGATTTTGCCCAACGTAATGGCTGATCTGTTTGAGTGAAAAAATGCATACGCCATCTGGTCTAAGGTGGCGCTTTTCTGTAAACAAAGAAGAACAGACAGTCTTCAGGCAAATAAAAAATCCCTCCGATGAGCATCTAGAGGGATTTTTTATGTAAATCGTATCTTGCAAATTAAGTCGTTGGAAAGATGCCTAATATATGGATCAATATTGCAGCTAAAAACATACCCAGAACAAAAAAGCAACATGCTCCTTTATCCAAACGTAAGTGAAAACCACTAACTTGATTGATTAGACTAGTCGATTGTTCAGGTATAATTTTCATTACTGAGCCTAGATTTTAAATTATTGTTAAATCCTATTGGTTCGTCGTATTTTTAACATAATTGACTGGTTAAATAAAGCGCTAAATCTATTTATTATAAATTTTGAGAAATTATTATCTCTAAAAAATTATACGGAATATGAATTTAAAACATGGGTTTTGTGGGTAATTTGTGGATAACTCTGATCGTTTCAAAATTTCATCAATAAAAATCTGTATAAATACCGCTTAAAGAGAGCCAAATCTCTATACAAAGTAATGAAATTCAATGAATTAATATTTTGATCTAAATATCTGTTTTTAAATTTATTTATAAATTCATAAATCTCTACGCTGAGAAACATGAGGGTCATTTGATTATTAAAATAAATTCCCCATATTGCTTAATTTATTAACAAACAAATTAGAAGATTAATTTATTTTGAATTTAAATTGTGGATAACTCGTTGTTTTGAATTCAAAACAAGAAAAATTGAACAGATGAAATTCAGTATATTTAAAATGTTACAAAACATGTAATAAAAAAGCATGATGGATATTCATCATGCTTTTGAGATGCTGTGCTGATTTATGCAGCAGAGTAAATATTGGCTTGAATCCAAATATTGCCACGAATATATTGTCCAATTTCAAAATCTTTATATGCGGGGTCTTTGCTTGCAATGCGAACCAGAATCGCAGGTTGGTTTTCTTCAAGAATCAATGTTACATCATAAAGTGTGTAGTCTTGTTGCATAAACTGCATTTGCGTTTTTCCTACCACTTTACCTTGAAACCAAGCTTCATCTTCTTGTCCAAGTGTTTCACCATAGAGATATGCCACCATTTTTGAAAAATCAACTGTTACGGGGGCTTTATCGTCTTCCGATTTGGGTTCCCATGCATCAATCTGCTCTTGCAAGTTTTCCGGGGCAACACCATTGTTTTGTGAAAGGATATCGTTTAAAGCACGATGATGCTTGATTGAAGCAGGATCATCCACAATGATTTGTTCATGATCAGAAACTTTTTCGAGCTCGTAAGCCCACGCATTCAACTGCACTTTATATTGCTGGTCTTGCAGGTATTGATGGCTGTTGACACTGTATAAGCTATCAAAGGCATAGACCACACTGTTGGTTCCAACTTTTAAACTAAGTACCGCTTGAGTATTGGTTTTACAGGTAATGATACGATCAATAGAAGCATTTAACTGGTAAGGGCTTTCAAAACTAGGAAATGCGGTTTTAACGGCTTTAGGCTTATTATTTTCAACATCGATGACTTGGCATAATTGCACTGCAGAGCCATTTGGACCTTGAATCAACCAAGTTGACACATCCATATCGCATTCTTGTGAACAGAGACCCATTGGCATAACAGGTGCATCTAAAGCAAGACCTAACCATTTGGGCACTTCTGCTGTTGGATTCTCAGTTAAAAGATTCCAATGTTCGACATGGCTACCAAAATTTTGATCTTCGATGATAATTGTTTCGGGTCTGTTTTGATTGTTCATTTTCACGTATTGAATGCCTCTCTTATTCTATTAAATCGAGGATGATCAGTAAATTTCAAGTCACGAAATGTAAAATCACAAGAAAAACCATAAGATTAAAGCGAATTTTCGACAAGAAGCGCTTGGCTTGTATTTTTAATGAGCAAAATAACAATGTTGTGTGAAGATAAACATGACATCGCGATATTCGAAGCAAATAAAATAATAAGCATAGGACACGCCAGATGCATTTTGCTAAAATGGTGGAAAATCTTGATTCGAGATGTTTTGTGCTGCCATTTAAACTTTGGGTCGATGCAGATGCTTTGCCTAAAATTCTTCGTGAAGTGATTTTACGTGCTTCTGATCGTTATCAACTTGAAGTCACTTTTGTTGCCAATCAACCGGTTGGCATTACGCCTTCGGTTCGAATTAATTCAATTCAAGCGATGTCTGGCGCCGATCAGGCCGACCGAGAGATTGTTGAGCGCATGGGCGAGCATGATATTGTGATTACTCAAGATATTCCTTTAGCTGCCCAGGTGATTGAAAAAGGTGGTGTTGCAATCCATCCACGTGGAGAGGTGTATACCTCAGCCAATGTAAAAGCTCGGCTGCATTTACGTGATTTTATGGATACCTTGCGTGGAGCCGGTGTACAAACAGGTGGACCACCGCCAATTTCTGAACGAGATAAACGTGAATTTTCGAGTAGTCTAGACCAAACAATTCAAAAGCAGAAACGGAAAACTTCGATCTAAGCCATGTTGAGGCGTTTATTCTGAATTTTTATAATGGCTTGATCTTATCCTCTTGAACACCGTAACCATTGAATTGAACTGATCACTTACAGGACCCATTATGCCTTCCAAATCCAACCTGGTGACGACCTATATTTTACTGGTCTTCATTTGGGCAAGTACGCCTTTGGCGATTGTTTGGAGTGTGGCTGATTTACATATGATGTGGGCATTGGTATTGCGTTTTTTTATTGCATTGCCGATTGCACTCATTTTACTTTTTATTCTCAAAGTCAAACTACCGCTCAATAAAATTGCTTTACACAGTTACCTAGCCGGATCATTCAGTTTGATTGGTTCGCAGATTTTCACTTATGCCGCAACCAGTTATTTAAGTTCAGGAATTATTGCGCTGATGTTCGGTTTAGCGCCAATTATGGCAGGATTGATTGGTCGCTTTGGTTTTGGTCAACGTTTGCTTGGAATTCAATGGTTGGGTATGTTGGTGGCTGTATGCGGTTTAGCAATCATCTGCATGAGTGGCAGCGCAAGTCAGCACGTTCATCCTATTGGCATTGGATTGATGTTAATGAGTGTATTTACTTATGCCTTGTCAATTTTTTGGGTTAAAAAAGTGAATGCAGACGTGTTGCCGATGGCGCAAGCAACGGGCTCAATTTTTGTTTCAACCTTAGCCGCAAGTTGTCTTATTCCGTTTATCTGGCAACATGCTCCAACCCATATCCCGGAAACCAAATCACTATTTGCACTGATTTATACTGTGTTAATGGCATCATTGCTGGCGATGTTCTGTTACTTTAAATTGGTTCAAAATATTAAAGCAACGACATTATCGTTAACAACAGTGATGACTCCCATGATTGCCATGTTTTTGGGAGCTATGTTGAATAATGAAAAACTGACGATAACGGTATTTGTTGGTGCAGCAGTGTTGATTTGTGGTTTATTTTTATATTTCTATAAAGATTTTAAAGCCAGTAAAAGACTTGCTGAAAAAATTAAAACTTAATATTTAACCTGCGATTGACATAACTGTATTTTAATTTTGGCGTGAGGAGCAGCTCCACAAGGATCACCGTCTCGCAGTGATATGCGGTTCAGCATAAAATTGGTTAGACACCCGCCTGTTTAATCGGTCGCAAAAACAATACACGATAAAAATAGTCCTGCCTCAAACAGTTGCGGATGATGTTTTCGATGATTGTGTTTCATCAATAGTTTTATTCAACTCAGTTTATTTATTATTTCTGCCCAATAAATGACAATATCAATTGCAAGGCGATTTATTCAAGTTGTATTTTAAACAGGGCTATGTGATGAAATGATATATCTAAGCCATAAAATATGATAAAAACTTTCGTGATAATCATCGAAGATATTAAGATAAAAGAATAAAGATAAATGGCATAGGATAAAAAATATTATGAATATCGATGTTGAATAGTAATGACTAAGCAAATTAGCTTTAATGCTTTTGAAATGAATTGTATTGCGCATCAATCCCCTGGGTTATGGCGCCATCCATCAGACCGTTCTACAGAATATAAAGACATTGAATATTGGACCGATCTAGCCAAAATTTTAGAGAAGGGTTTATTTGATGGGATTTTCATTGCAGATGTGCTTGGAATTTATGATGTTTATCATCAGAGCGCTGAACATGCCTTAACAGGTGCAGTACAGGTTCCTGTAAATGATCCACTGCAAATTGTCCCCGCTATGGCAGCAGTTACGCAGCATTTGGGTTTTGGTGTCACAACCTCTATTTCATTTGAACACCCTTATCCCTTTGCCAGAAGAATCAGTACTCTGGATCATTTGACCAAGGGGAGGGTTGGGTGGAATATTGTCACTTCTTATTTGGAAAGTGGCTCTAAAAACCTCGGATTAAGTGCACAGCTCAATCACGATGACCGTTATGAAGTCGCGGATGAGTATTTAGAAGTACTGTATAAGCTTTGGGAGGGTTCATGGGAAGATGGTGCGGTTTTAAGAGATAAACATGCAGGTCGATTTGCAGATCATACAAAAGTTCATCCGATCTTACATGAAGGTAAATATTTTAAAGTACCTGGTATCCATATTTGTGAACCGTCCCCGCAACGAACGCCTGTATTGTATCAAGCCGGTGCATCCACTCGTGGGCAAAAGTTTGCCAGTCAAAATGCAGAATGCATTTTCATTGCACCGCCTTCAAAAATTGCTGCGAAAAAAATTGTTCAGAGCATACGCCAGAAATTGCGTGAGGAAGGACGTGATCCTTATAGCGTGAAAATATATACATTGTTGTCTATTGTGACGGATGAAACGGATCAAAAGGCAGATGCTAAATTTAAAGAGTATCAAAGCTACGGTAGCTATGATGGTGCGCTAACATTAGTTTCCGGTTGGTCTGGTGTGGATTTCTCACAATATCAAGCGAAAGATAGAGTGGAATATATTGAAACCAATGCCATCCAATCAATGTTGGATGCATATGTTAATGCGGATCCTGATCGTATCTGGACAATAGAAGAAATTGCGCAATGGAACAGTGTTGGTGGAAATGGTCCTGTAATTGTCGGTTCAGCTCAAACGGTTGCCGATGAATTGCAACACTGGATTGAAGAAACTGACGTTGATGGTTTTAATCTGGCTTATATTTTGGCGCATCAGACTTTTATCGATGTTGTAGATTTTATTGTCCCTGAGTTACAGCGACGCGGGGTTTATCAAACTGAATATGGTCATGGTACGTTAAGAGAAAAATTATTTGGACATGGTCCACATCTGGCAGAAAATCATCGTGGCGCAAAATACCGTCAAGGCACTAAAAATAAATTCGCACATGCCAGTTAAATGATTTCGATTTGTTTTCGAGTTTTGCTTAGGTTTGACTGAACATTGCTGTTGATGATGTAAGCCTGTGTTAGAGGTTTTATTTGATGATGAAAGGCTATTTAAAAAATTCTGTCTAATAAAATAATCGGCAATAGGCATGTCTTGGAAATAATTCATGATCAGTTAAAATAATGTCCACATTATGTGGGCATTATTTTTTGATTTTATTAACTATACATTTTAATCATAAATTAGTACTTTCTTTTTTGAATATTGAATGCATTTATTTATATAAATGAACTAAAAGAATAATGCTAGTTTAAGGTCATGCTTATTTTAAGAGAGTGACAACAATGACTGATTTAAACCAAGAAAAATTTTCTTCACAGACGGCTGTACCTTTACATTTTTTTGAACTCAACCAAGATGCACATGTGATTCAATCGGATGCAGAAGCCATTCAAGTCGCTCAAGCTTTGGCGAAAGAGTTTGCCAAAGAAGCTTCACAGCGAGACTATGAGCGTCGTCTACCTCTGGCTGAGATACAGCAATATTCACAAAGTGGTTTGTGGGGAATTAATATTCCTAAATCTTTCGGTGGCGCAGAAGTAAAATATCGAACTTTAGCTGAAGTGGTAAAAACGATTTCAAGTGTTGATCCTTCTTTAGGGCAGATCGCGCAAAACCATTGGGCATTTATCGAACATTTACGTTTGGATGCTAGCCTGGAGCAGCAAAAGTTTTTCTTTGCAGAGATATTAAAAGGGCGTCGTTTAGGAAATGCCTTTTCAGAAAAAGGCAGCAAGACAGTTGCTGATTTGGAAACGAAAATTCATCAAACAACGCAGGGCTATGAAATCAATGGACAGAAATTTTTTGCTACAGGTGCATTGTTAGCACATTGGGTACCTGTAGTCGCGGTCAATGAAGAAGGTTTACCAGTTGTGGCATTAACTCCCCGAACCACGGCTGGGCTAGAGGTGATTAATGACTGGTCTGGTTTTGGACAACGGACTACAGCAAGTGGCACAGTTGTATTGAAACAGGTAAAGGTGGATGCCCAATATATTGTACCGATATATAAAGCTTTTGAAAAACCAACAGTTGCAGGTGCAATTTCACAGTTTATTCAAGCTGCTGTCGATGCTGGCATTGCACGCGGTGCGATTGACGAAACCATTCAATATGTGAGACTGCATTCGCGTCCTTGGGTAGATTCTGGTTTGGAAAAAGCATCCGATGATCCTTATACCATCGCTAATATTGGTGAATTAAAAATTAAATTAAGAGCAGCTGAAGCGGTTTTAGATTTGGCAGGTGATGCAATTGATCTAGCCATCGCGCAACCTTCAGAAACGCATGCCAATGAAGCGACATTGTTGGTGGCTGAGGCAAAAGTATTGACCACAGAAATTGCGATTTTGGCATCCAATAAATTGTTTGAGTTATCAGGCACACGTTCAACTTTATCTGAGTTGAATTTAGACCGCCATTGGCGTAACGCACGTACCCATACTTTACATGACCCAGTACGTTGGAAATTTAATTTGGTTGGTAATTATTATTTAAATAACATTCACTTGCCACGTCATGCGTGGAGTTAAGGACAGTAACAATCAGATAATGGAGCGCCAATATGAGTCAACAAAACATTCAAACCAATATTAATGATGAGCTATCAACCGCAGCCAATTATGAGAAAGTTGCAGCTAAGTATCGTCCAATTTTCGAAAAAATTGCTGAAGGAACACGAGCGCGTGAACAGCAGCGTTCATTGCCCTATGAACAGATCAACTGGTTAAAACAAGTGGGTTTTGGGGCACTTCGGGTCCCTGTGAAGTTCGGTGGTGATGGTGTCTCTTTACCACAACTTTTTCAGTTGCTTATAGAGCTTGCCAAAGCAGATTCTAATATCGTTCAGGCACTGCGTGGGCATTTTGCCTTTGTTGAAGACCGTTTAAATGCCCATAAAGTTGCTGATCAAGCGCTGTGGTTTAAACGTTTTGTTCAAGGTGATCTCATCGGAAATGCTTGGACTGAAATTGGTCAGGTAAAAATTGGGGATGTGATCACCAGAGTAAAACAAAAAAACAATCAATTACTGGTGAATGGGAAAAAGTATTACTCAACAGGAACTATTTTTGCCGATTGGGTCGATTTATTTGCCTATGATGAAACAACGGATCAACATGTGATTGCAGCAATTTCTCGCCATGCTTCAGGCGTACAGGTATTGGATGATTGGGATGGTTTTGGGCAAAAGACTACGGGAAGCGGTACATTAAGCTTAACCGATGTTGCAATTGAACGTGATCATATATTGCCTTTTGAACAGCGCTTTAAATATCAAACAGCATTTTATCAAGTCATTCATTTGGCAACCTTGACGGGGATTGCGCAATCTGCTGTTGCAGCATTTACGCATGAAGTGCAAAAGCGTGATCGTATTTTCAGTCATGGCAATGCGGATCTTGTCCGAAATGACCCGCAAATTTTACAAGTGATAGGCAAAGCATCTGCACAGGCCTATGCCAGTGAAACCATTACCTTGCGAACGGCAGAAGCTTTACAGCAAGCATATCTTAGCCATTTTGGAGAGTCTGAAGTCAAAAACATTCAGGCGAATAATGATGCCGAACTTGAATCTGCACAAGGTCAAGTGGTGATCTCGGATTTGCTGCTGGATTTAACCAGTCAATTATTTAATTCGTTGGGTGCATCAGCCAGTAGCACATCTAAGCAGCTCGATCGCTTTTGGCGAAACGCGCGTGTGGTTGCTTCACATAATCCTTTAGTTTATAAGGAGAAAGTAATTGGAGACTGGGAAGTAAACCGTGAACCTCTGCCATTCGTTTGGCAGATTGGTGCAAGTCCAAAAGTCGGTGCAGCGTAAAAATGATAATGATTACCCACAGCTTGCTTATGCAAGCTGTTGATTTTTAAAACAGACAAAAGATAAAATAATTAATGTACTCATGAGTATATAAATTAATGGATTTACTACTACAACAACATAACAAAATTCAGTAAATTGGAGAGCTTAGAACAAATACAAAGAGGATGTCATGTCACTTCAAGGAAAAACACTTTTTATTACAGGTGCAAGCCGTGGAATTGGAAGAGAAATTGCACTGAAAGCAGCAAAAGACGGTGCAAATATTGTGATAGCGGCTAAATCAGCAGAGGAGCATCCCAAATTAGGCGGTTCGATTTTTACCGTCGCGGAAGAAGTCGAAGCAGCAGGTGGTCAGTCGTTAGCCATTCAGCTGGATGTGAGAGACCAAACTGCGGTCGCTTTAGCAATGCAACAGGCTGCAGCGCATTTTGGTGGCATTGATATTTTGATTAACAATGCAGGTGCAATTAAATTATCTGGCGTAGAGCTACTCGATCCCAATCGTTTTGATTTGATGTATCAAATTAATACCCGTGCAGTAATGGTATGCAGTCAGGCCGCATTACCCTATTTAAAAAACAGTGATAATCCGCATATTCTCAATCTCTCTCCGCCCTTGAATTTGGATGAAAAATGGTTTGCGAGTTATGCGCCTTATACGATTACTAAGTATGGTATGAGTATGTTGACTTTGGGAATGAATCAGGAATTTGCAAGTTATGGCGTGAGTGTAAATTCACTTTGGCCAAGAACAATCATTGCAACTGCCGCAATCGAATTTTCTTTAGGCGGTAAGGCGTTGTTTAGCAAAGCACGCAAACCCAATATTATGGCAGATGCTGCTTATCATATTTTAAACAGTCAACAGCGTGCATTGACAGGACGTTTGCTGATTGATGAAGATATTCTTCGAGCGTCTGGTATCACAGATTTTTCTGAATATCGCTATGTTGATTCAGAAGATGAATTAATGGTTGATTTATTTGTAAAAGAATAGAGATTGAAACAGATGCAGTGTACTGATTTTCAATCACTGATCTGATTGTTTAAAATCGGTACATTAAAACATTGGCAATTTTTATAAAAAAGCAGAAGATATACTACCGAATACACAAATGAGTGAGATGTAATTTCGTGTTTGAGTTAGATTGTAAGTTGCTCAGTATTTTTTACTATATCTATAAGTTTAAAAGTGTGTCTGTGGCAGCGGACCATTTAGCAATGAGCCAACCTACAGTAAGTAATATTCTGAACAAAATTCGTACTCACTACAATGATCCGTTGTTTTTAAGGATCGGCAATGAAATGGTGCCGACTGAGTTATCGAAACAACTTTATCCATTGGTGAGTGAGGCACTGAGTAAGGTTGAAATTATCAATAATTTCAGTGTGAACTTTGACGAAACGGCGTCACACCAGCAGTTTACTGTTGCCATGACCGATGTTTCGCATTTGGTTTTGCTTCCAAAGATTTCTCAATACCTGAAACAACATGCACCACACGTTAAATTGAATGTTCGTGCAATTACCTCTGAAACCAGCTATCAAATGGCAAATGGAGAAATTGATTTAGCCATTGGTTTTTTGCCGCAATTGGAAAATGGATTCTACCAACAAAAATTATTTGAACAGTTTTATGTGGTGATTGCTTCGAAAGATCATCCACGCTTAAGTCAGCAGAGTATGACGGTTGAGCAATATTTGAGTGAATCTCACATTGATATTGATGCAGGGGTGGGACATTACCATATTGCCAATGAGCTGTTAAATCTGGACTTAAAACGCAATGTGTTGATGCGCATCCCAAGTTATCTCGGTGTGGGACTGGTGGTACAAGATACAGACTCGATTGCTACCGTTCCGTATTATTTGAGCGAAGTATTATTATCAAGAGGGAACCTACAGATTTTCCCGGCACCCATTTCATTTCCAACTTATTCGATTAAGCAGTATTGGCATATGTCATGCCACCATAAAACTAGCCATCAGTGGCTCAGACATATGTGTTATGAAATTTTTAGTCAAGTCAATTCCATGCCATTACCCAGTCAGTTACTCAGTCCTCAAAATGAATTGGATATATAGTGTGCAGGTGATACTCGGGTTGGATACGCTATTTTCCTGACAGCAGCGCAGAACATCATTCGTTAGGGTGTTCAGCATCAGTTAATTTATCTGGTGTCATAAGCGCTTGATTAACATAAAGTTTAATCAGTCGTTCGCGAGAGCCAATCGACTTTTGATAATGGGTTGAATTTAACAGTAGCGATGCACCATAGGTCACCGTCCAAATATAAGACAGGTAATCTCGGATCGACATAATGCTGTTGAGCGATTTCAGATGCGCACCAAAGAGATCTTTAATTTCTAAAATACGTTGTTCACGGATTGAATAAAGTTCTTCAAACAAGTCTTTCAGCTTACGTTCGTTATTGGTGAGTCGTTCTTCAATAACATGCAATAGAATGGTACGATTTGAATTCAGCATGTTATACAGCATGTATTGAGAGACATAAATTTTAATGTCGTGATGGTACGCTTTGGAAATATCTAAGAGTCTTCTCTCATTTAAGATAATCAGTTCTAGATAGAGTTGGTTTTTACTTTTGAAGTGCTTGTAAATCGTGCCTTTAGCAATATCAAGTTCAGCAGCAAGCTCACTTAAAGTAATATCCTGATTATTATCAAGCAATAAGGTTTCTGCCATTGCTAAAATTTTCTCTTTACGGAGAAGAAAATTTTGTTGGCGCACTGAACTCATTCTATTAATCCAAAACCACTGATGAAGAACTAGAGTCAGAGTATATCAGCTATTCCAGTTATTCAATAAAACTATAATCATCATTTTCAAGAAAATATTTCAAAACAATCCTGATATTCCATGTCACAAAGCATTGATTTAGAAATTGGCTAAAGATAAAGAATTTACTTTTTTAAAGTCAATAAAATTGAACCTATGAGGTCAAACTATGTAAATATATTTCCATTATTTAAAGAATTGAATTATTGTTTTTTTAACTTATTTTTTGCCTCAAAAGTTTGTAGTTATTTGATTTTTTACAAACAATATAAGGCCTTACCTAAAATTTTTTTTAAATCAACTTTTTAGATTTGATCAAAATTTATCAATTTATCTGTATTTTATGTATAAAACAGGGGTGTTGATGAATGAGATATTTGATTTTTTAAAATGCAGAAAGATTTATACATGGCTTTGGTCGTAACTGAAAAGTCATGTCACAAGGAAAGCAATCATGCCCATTTACAATGCACCACTTAAAGATATGCAGTTTATTCTTCAAGATGTCTTTAAGGCTGAAACATTCTGGCAAGAAAACCAAAATCTAGCGCATCTGGATATGGCGACCGCCAATGCAATCTTGCAAGAAATGGCAAAATTTTCTAAAAATGTCATTTTGGATTTAAATCGTAGTGCAGATGAAGAAGGTGGTGCTGAATTTAACCAAGGCGAAGTCAAAACACCACGTGGTTTTAAAAAAGCTTTTCAACAGTTTGCCCAAGGCGGTTGGATTGGTTTGGGCGCCAATGAAGCATGGGGCGGTCAAGGTATGCCAAAAATGCTGACCGTTCTTGCAGATGAGATGATTTGGAGTTGCAATCCCTCATTTATGCTGTATCCATTGCTGACTGTGGGTGCCGGTATGGCAATTGATCAAGCGGCATCAGAAGAACAAAAGGCCACATACTTACCGAAATTCTATACGGGGGAATGGTCTGGAACCATGTGTCTGACAGAACCCCATGCAGGTACTGATTTAGGTATGATCAAAACAAAAGCAGTACCAAACAGCGATGGTTCATACAATATTTCAGGAACAAAAATATTTATCACCAGTGGAGAGCACGATCTCAGTGAGAATATTATACATCTTGTATTGGCCAAAACCCCGAATGCACCGGCAGGGTCTCGCGGCATTTCTTTATTTATCGTACCAAAAATTCTTATCAATCAAGATGGTTCATTGGGTAAGCGCAATACAGTGAGTGCAGGTTCCATTGAACACAAAATGGGAATTAAAGGCTCAGCAACGTGTGTCATGAATTTCGATGCTGCTCAAGGATATCTAGTAGGTAAAGAGAATGAAGGTTTAGCAGCCATGTTCATTATGATGAATTATGAACGGCTTTCTATGGGGATCCAGGGAATAGGTGCGTCAGAGTTTGCTTATCAAAATGCAGCGGAATATGCCTCAGATCGCTTACAGGGTCGTTCAGCAACGGGTCAACAATCACCAGATAAACCTGCCGATTCTATTCTCGTTCATGCGGATGTGCGCCGTATGTTGCTAAACTCACGTGCCAATAATGAAGCATCGCGTGCATTTGCCGTATATGTTGGACAACAACTTGATATTACCAAATTCTCAACAGATGTTGAATGTGTAAGAAAAGCCAACGAACGTGTTGCATTGTTAACTCCTATTGCAAAAGCCTATCTGACGGATAAGGCACTGGATTCAGCACTTGAGGCACAAATGTGTTTTGGTGGACATGGTTATATTCGTGAATGGGGAATGGAACAATGTATTCGTGATTTGCGAATTTCCCAAATTTATGAAGGAACCAATGGTATTCAAGCACTCGATCTAATTGGACGAAAAACAATTAAATCTAATGGTGCGTTTATCGCAGACTATCTGACAGAAATACGCGAATTTGCCAACACTATGCAGGATTCAATGTCAATCAAGGCTGCCACATTGGATGTCTGTGTTGAGGTCGATGAAATCACAAAAATGATTATTGAACAGGCAAAAGCGAGTCCAGATTTTCCAAGTGCAGTTGCCGTAGACTATTTACATGTGGTCGGGTTGTTGAGCTTTACTTATATGTTTGCACGAATTGCTCAAGCGGCTCAGAGTAAATCGGATACATTTTATCAAAACAAATTGGTCTTGGCACAGTATTATGTTGCTAAAGTGCTTCCAGATTTAGCGGCAAGAATACAGCGTATTCAAGCGGGTGCTGATCTGATTATGCAATTGCCTGAAGATTATTTTACAGCACAGGCTTAAAACCTGAGGTTGGCAACGGGAAACCATAAGCGAGTTCACTTCCTTATGGTTTAAAACAAGATTTAAATCAATAGATAGGGAGATAAAAATGATTGTAATTGTAGAGGCAGTACGTACAGCAATGGGTGGATTTCAAGGTGCTTTATCAGCCTGTGCCGCCCCAGATTTAGGCGCGGTCGTCATCAAAGAAGCGGTTGCCCGTGCAGGTTTGCAGCCGAATGATATTGATGAAGTGATTTATGGTTGTGTACTTCCTGCTGGGCTAAAACAAGGTCCAGCACGTCAAGCCATGCGTCAGGCGGGCTTGCCAGACTCAACCGGTGCAACCACGATCAATAAAATTTGTGGTTCAGGCATGAAAGCAGTCATGCAGGCGTGTGATGCAATCAAGGCAGGTTCGTCGAATATCGTTGTTGCGGGTGGTATGGAGTCTATGACAAATGCGCCATACTTACTGGAAAAGGCACGTTCTGGTTATCGAATGGGGCATGGTAAGGTCATTGATCATATGTTTCAGGAAGGCTTGGAAGATGCTGAAACAGGATTATCCATGGGGATTCTTGCGCAAGAAATGGCAGATCGCAAGGGCTATACTCGTGAACAGCAAGATGCTTATGCGATTGGTTCTTTAAATAAAGCGGTAGCGGCGATCAGCAACGGTTATTTTAAAGCTGAAATTGTTCCCGTTACAGTATCATCTCGCAAAGGCGAGGTTGTGGTTGAGCAGGATGAGCAACCATTGAATGCAAAAGCCGATAAAATTCCGACTTTACGTCCAGCATTTAAAAAAGACGGTACCATTACCGCCGCAAACTCAAGTTCAATTTCCGATGGTGCTTCGGCATTGGTGATCACTTCAAATGAGGAAGCCAAGCAGCGTGGTTTAAAGCCGTTGGCACAAATATCCGCATATGCGACACATTCTCAGCATCCTTCTGAATTTACGATTGCACCCGTAGGTGCAATTGAAAAAGTATTGAAGAAAACAGGCTGGAAGGCAGAAGATGTTGATTTATGGGAAATTAATGAAGCTTTTGCAATGGTTGCCATGTTGGCGATAGATGCTTTCCAACTGGATGTAAATAAAGTCAATATTCATGGCGGTGCTTGTGCATTGGGTCATCCGCTGGGCTCTTCGGGTTCACGTATTATTGTGACACTTATTCATGCTTTGAGACGTACAGGGGGTACAAAAGGTATCGCAGCCCTATGCATTGGCGGTGGCGAAGCAACAGCGATTGCCATTGAATTAGTTTAATCCTTTCTCCTTCATAAACGAATAACTCCAGATTTCCTCCATCCCTGTTCGCAGGGGTGGCGGGCGCTTTCATGCTTTATTTTTATTTTTTGAGATTTTTAAAATGATTAACGGTTTGGAACGTGTACGCTTAAATAGCTTGCACAGTAAAATAATGTCTGCTGAACAGGCTGTAACTTTAATCAAAGATGGTTCAGTGGTCGGTGTGAGTGGTTTTGGGGGCGCAGGCGAGGCTAAAGCAGTACCTTTGGCATTGGCAGATTATGCAAAACTGCACCCTTTGAAAATTACTTTAGCGTCTGGTGCAAGTTTAGGGAATCGTATAGATGGTCGCCTAACCGAGGCACATGCTTTGGCGCGCCGTTACCCGTATCAAGCTGATCCTGTTTTGCGCAAAGCGATTAATGCCGGCGAGGTCATGTATATTGATCAACATCTCTCTGAAGTTGCAGATAATATTCGCCATCATAATTTAGCAAAACCCCATGTCGCGATTATTGCAGCCACTGCGATTACAGAGGACGGACAAATCATTCCGACGGGTTCATGTGGAAATGCTGCAAATTTTGTTGAAATGGCAGATCAGGTTATTGTTGAAATTGACAGAACTATTCATCCGATACTTGAAGGAGCACACGATATTTATCTTCCCAAGAAGCGACCTTATCGCGATCCTATCCCTCTTACGCAGGTGAGTGATCGTATTGGAACATTGGGTATTCATCTTGATCCTGATAAAATTTCGGCGATTGTTTTCAATGATATTCCAGATACCTCATTTAAAATGGATCAAGCAGACGATGAAACACTTGCCATTGCACAGCACTTGATACGCTTTTTTGAAAATGAAGTAGCGCTCGGACGTTTACCTGAAAACTTAGGTCCATTGCAGTCTGGTGTTGGTTCAATTGCAAATGCTGTTTTTGCAGGTTTTGCGCATTCAAACTTTCATGATTTAGAAATGTACTCAGAAGTGTTGCAGGATTGTACATTTGAATTGATTGACTCTGGCAAAATGAAGTTTGCTTCGGGTTGTTCAATGACCTTGTCTGATGAATGCGCCAAACATGTGATGACTAATTTTAAGCACTATAAAGATAAAATTGTGTTGCGCCCACAGGAATTATCGAATCATCCTGAAATCATTCGACGTTTAGGAATTATTGCAATCAATACTGCACTAGAGTTTGATATTTATGGAAATGTAAATTCAACACATGTGGCTGGTAGCAGAATGATGAACGGTATTGGAGGATCAGGGGACTTTACTCGCCATGCGCATCTGGCTATTTTTGTGACCAAATCGATTGCCAGAGAGGGTACAATTTCTTCGGTTGTTCCTATGGTCAGCCATTGTGATCACGCAGAACACGATATTGATGTTTTAGTGACAGAACAGGGACTGGCCGATTTAAGAGGCTTGGCACCACGGGAACGTGCCCTTAAAATTATACAATGCTGTGCACATCCATCCTACCGGACTGAATTAATGGATTATTTTGAGCGGGCATGTGTATTGGGTGGACAAACACCACATCTTTTAGCTGAGGCTTTGTCTTGGCATGCACAGTTTGAAGAAACAGGCACGATGAAATCTGCTTAAAAAATCAAAACAAAAAAACCTGATCACTGATCAGGTTTTTTATAGAAGAAATGATACCTTGCTGAATTAATCAGCACGACGCCAAATTGTACCTTGACGCGTATCTTCAAGTACCACTCCTTGAGCGAGTAAAGACTGGCGAATTTCATCAGCACGCGCAAAGTCCTTATTTTTCTTGGCATCTACACGCTGTTGGATCAAATCTTCAATGTCAGCTTCAGTTAAACCTAATGCGTCTTGTCCAATATCTGACTTCAAAAACTCGTCGACATTGTACTGAACTAAACCGAGAATGTTGGTTAGATGGCGTAAAGTAGAATAATAAAGCGTTGCTTGCTCTGCATTTTCTTCTTTGACAGCACGATTCAGTTCTTTAATGATTTCAAACAGTACAGCAATTGCTTCTGATGTATTGAAATCATCGCGCATCGCGACATTAAAGCGTTCTACCAAGGTTTCATCAAGTAAATCTGTAGATAGATCACCATAAACCTGCTGATATGCTTTAAATGCATGATAGAAGCGTGACAGGGTTGTTTTTGCTTCTTTTAATGCAAAGTCTGAAAAGTTTACAGGACTGCGATAGTGTGAAGAAACAATGAAATAGCGAATCACTTCTGGATGGAATTTCTCCATCACATCACGAATCGTAAAGAAGTTGCCTAGTGATTTAGACATTTTCTCACCATCTACATTGATAAAACCCACATGCATCCAGTAATTTACATATTGTTCATCGGTAGCAGCTTCTGATTGGGCAATTTCATTTTCATGATGTGGAAATAAAAGATCTGAACCACCGCCATGAATGTCGAAGTGATTGCCCAAGCAGCAAGTCGACATTGCGGAACATTCAATGTGCCAACCCGGACGTCCATTGCCCCATGGTGAAGTCCAAGAAGGTTCATTGGCTTTGGCATGTTTCCAAAGCACAAAATCAAAAGGATGCTTTTTCTCAACGCCTACATCGACACGCTCAGAAGCACCAGCTTGCATATCATCAAGTTTGCGTCCGGAGAGGCGACCGTACTTGGTAAATTTTTCCACTTCAAAATATACATCGCCATTTGCAGCTGGATAAGCAGCACCTTTATTGACTAAATGACCAATCATATTTTGCATCTGGTCAATATAGTCGGTGGCACGAGGTGCTTCATCGGGGTGTAGGCATCCCAGATTTTCTGCATCTTCATTCATGGCTTGAATAAAGCGATCCGTAAGTGCTGTAATGCTTTCACCGTTCTCATTGGCACGTGCAATGATTTTGTCATCAATATCCGTAATGTTTCGAACATATTTTACATTCCAGCCCTGACTGCGTAGAAAACGAATGATGTAGTCAAAAGCAACCATCACTCGAGCATGTCCAATATGACAGTAATCATAAACTGTCATACCGCACACATACATGTCGATATGTCCTTCTTTACGGGGAACAAATTCAACTTTTTTACGTTGCTCAGAGTTGTAAAGAACAAATGGTTGCATAGGTTTTCTAAATGTTTCAACAAAAGGGTGATTTATCTTAACCTAAGCTCCATATTTCATAAAGATTTATACGTTAATTTTCTAAGAAAATGAAATTTATACATTTAGGAAAGCAGGCTATTGTATTGCTATGCTAAAATAGCAAAAATATTCCGTTTGATATTCAAAACTCTTTTAGAGTTAAGGTAAGTCCATTTTGAATTCTGAAAATAAATCAAATCCTGTTGATTTTCAAAAGGTTGCACTTGAAACCTTGCGCATTGAAGAACATGCACTAAAGATTTTAGCGGCTCAAATCGATGCGCGATTTACGCGTGCCTGCGAAATCATTTTGCAATGCCAAGGTCGTCTGGTGATAACAGGAATGGGAAAATCTGGTCATATCGGACGGAAAATGGCAGCAACCTTTGCTTCTACAGGAACCCCTTCATTTTTTATGCATCCTGGTGAAGCAGGGCATGGTGATTTGGGGATGTTGGTCAAAGGAGATGTGCTTATTGCAATTTCAAACTCGGGAAAGAGTGACGAAATTATGATGCTGATGCCTTTGATTAAATATTTAGGTGTTCCATTAATCACCATTAGCGGTGATGATAAAGGTCCGATGCCACAAAATGCCGATGTGGCTCTAACACTGGGAAATATTAAAGAAGCTTGTCCATTGGGTTTAGCTCCGACTTCAAGTACAACTGCGACATTGGCACTAGGTGATGCTTTGGCAGTTGCCTTGTTAGATGCACGCGGATTCACTGCCGATGATTTTGCGATGTCTCATCCGGCTGGAGCACTGGGTAAGCGTCTGTTATTGCATGTAAAACATTTAATGCATACAGGCAATGATTTACCCAAAGTATTACCCAATACGCCAATGAATAAAGTATTGTATGAAATTTCAAATAAACGTTTGGGTTTAACCACGATTGTCGATGAAAATGATACTTTACTGGGTATTTTTACAGATGGTGACTTGCGTCGTTTAATTGATAAACAACAAGGTTTTGATGTGAATTTGGCTGTGTCTGAGGTCATGATAAAAAACCCATCAACAATTTCTAAAGAAGCACGTGCTGTGGAAGCTTTAGAAAAAATGAATGAAAAGAAAATCAGTCAATTTGTGGTTGTCGATGAGATGCATAAAGTGATCGGTGTCATTAGCATGCATGATTTGATTCAAGCTGGAGTAAATTAATCAATGGCTTCCTATGTTTTATTAGAACAAGCGCGTCATATTGAAGCATTGGTTTTAGATGTAGATGGAATTTTAAGTGACGGTTTCGTGACATTGACCAATTCTGGAGACGAAATCAAATCATTTGATATCCGTGATGGGTTGGGTATGAAACTGGTCCAAAAATCTGGGATCAAAGTCATTATCATTACTGGGCGTAAAAGTCATATCGTTGAAAAGCGTATGTCTGACCTTGGTGTCGATCTGATTTTTCAAGGGCGTGAAGATAAAGGGGTTGCACTGAAAGAAGCGTGTGCAAAACTCAATTTAGAACCTGAAGATTGCTTGTATATGGGGGATGATTGGCCAGATCTTTCAGCATTTGCACTGGCTGGAATGAAAGTCACAGTACCTAATGGTCACGTTGAAGTTCGCCGTCGAGCAGACTTAGTCACACAGGCAATGGGCGGGCGTGGAGCGGTACGAGAAGTTTGCGATATGTTGCTGATGGCTAAAGGCACTTACCAAGAACTACTTGAAAAATATACAGCTATACCGCTTTAATAGCTTAAATTCAGATTGATCAAATGTTGAATATAATTTATGGATACTAAGGTTCTATATGTGACTGCTGTTGTCATTGCGGCAATGAGTGGTGGCTATTACTATTACAGCGGAAAGGGCAAAAAGTTGGATGGAAGTTCAGCACAAAGCATGACCTATTCTGCTGAAGGTATTCAGTTGGTTCAAACCGATGAAAAGGGCAATCTTTATGTTCGTGCTCAAGTTGATCATCTAGAACAGGATTTACAAAGAAAAACGTCTAAACTCAGCAATCTCAATGCTTCAATGTTTAATCAAAATCAAGTTGACTCAACTTTTTTTGCCAAAGAAGCAAGGGGATTTAATGACAATGAAAAGGTTGTTTTATCGGGACAAGTTAAAGCAACTAAGCTTGGTGAACGTGGGATGATGGAATTTCAAACGGATGAATTAACCGGGTATCCTAAAATTCGTCAGTTTGAAACGACTCACCAAGTCACTGTCAATGCACCTGATGCACAATTTATTAGTCAGGGTTTAAAAGCTGATTTAAACCAAGGTCAATATGAATTTGCAAATATTCGAGGAAAGTATGTACCTAATTAAGATCTTTTCACTGAAACAATCTTTCCTGAGAAAAGCGATCTGTACGATCAGTATGTTGAGCTTATCAGTAACGGCATTTGCATTACCATCAGACCGCAATCAACCCATTTCGCTTGTTGCGGATAAAGCCACTTATAGTGAAGCGACAGGTGTGACGACCTACACAGGTAACGTCATTATTGAACAAGGTACGATGAAGCTTCAAGCTTCTTCAATTGTTGCTCAATTGAATAAAAGTAAACAAATCAGCACCATTACTGCTACAGGTGGTCCAGCTAAATTTCAACAACAGGTAGACAGTGCAAAAGGTGTGGCACGTGGTGAAGCGCAGAAAATTGTTTACAATGCTGAAACAGGTATCATCAATCTGATAGGTAATGCTTATTTATATCAAGATGGTGCAAGTATTCGAAGCAGTACTTTAAAATACAGTATGAATAAAGGGGACGTTGAAGCTTCAGGTTCATCAAATACAACAGGTTCATCAAAAGGGCGCGTGCAAATTATTATCCCACCAAACAGCGCCAAGTCTTTCCCTGGAGCACGTGATTAATGACAGCTTCGAATCAAAGCCAAACACTGTGTATTAAACACTTAGCTAAAGTTTACAGTAAACGCTGGGTGGTAAAAGATGTTTCTTTTAGCATGCAGAGTGGACAAATTGTGGGATTACTGGGTCCAAACGGTGCAGGTAAAACAACAAGTTTCTATATGGTTGTGGGTTTGGTTCGTATGGATAAAGGAGAAATTCATTTAGATAATGAAGATATCTCCGACTTAGCCATGCACCAACGTGCACGTAAAGGAATTGGTTATTTGCCACAGGAAGCTTCTATTTTCAGAAAGCTCACAATCGCTGATAACATCATGGCAATTCTTGAGACTAGAAAAGATCTGAATAAACAGCAACGACAACAACGTCTTAAAGAGTTGCTTGAAGATTTTAAAATTACCCACATTAAAGATTCATTGGGTATGAGTGTCTCGGGAGGTGAACGTCGCCGTGCTGAGATCGCAAGAGCTTTGGCAGCAGATCCCAAGTTTATGTTACTGGATGAACCTTTTGCAGGCGTAGATCCAATCTCCGTGGGTGATATCAAAGATATTATTCGGCAATTAAAGGACCGTGGTATTGGAGTTTTAATTACTGATCACAACGTCCGTGAAACATTGGCAATTTGTGAGCATGCCTACATTGTGAGTGAGGGAGCAGTCATTGCAGAAGGCACTCCTGAAGAAGTATTGGCCAATGAAACAGTACGTCAAGTTTATTTGGGTGATGATTTTACTGTTTAATAATTTTTATTAAAAAATGGAGTTTAAAACTCCATTTTTTTTTGTTCAATAAAAATATTTAAATTAAATATTCAATAAATTGTGAGTTTATTAAATATTTAGAATATAATTTTTTTGTGATGCTCTTCGCATTAATGATTTTTTTTACATTTTTTGTATAAAAATTAATCTATGAATAATTCTTAAGTTTCAATAATACCCGTAAATTTTAAATGGAAATAACTTGATTATAAAAATGATGATTAATCAGTATATGCCATAGCTGTTATTTAAAAAAACATAGGATTATGAATAAAAAATTAATAAATTTATAAAAATGATGAACATCACTTGGAATGATGAATATAAAGCGATAATTAAATTTAATTGGGTACAGCTAGTCTAAAACAGTTCAATCAAAATAAATAAATGATAAGCGCATCACGAAATGCTTTTAAATACATTAGTTAATATAGACAACTGATATTTTTTATAATGTTATACGTTTTTATTATTAAAACTATACACTTGTGAATTTTGTCTCACTTATTTATCTTTTTTGCATAAGAGTGAATTATAAGACGGAAGAACTATTATGAAAAACATCACAATTTATGAAAAAGGAACGGCTAAAATTCTTACTCAAGATTTAGTGAATAAACATCACACTGTTTATAAAGTGAATCTAGATAGTGCTGAAATAGCCAAAATCGTTAAAGTTAATAATAATCTGGAGGTTTATTTACAAAATGGAGAAAAAGTTGTTATTGAAGACTTTTTCATTGGAGAAAAACCAAAAGAATTTACTATAGAAACTTCAGATGGAAAACATTATTTACTTGAATTTCTTGAATTTGATGCAAATGGCACAGTGACTAAAATTGATTATCTGGGTATCAATGATTTTCATGAATATTTATTAGGTGAACATAGCGCTGTACCAGCTTGGGCTTGGGTTGCAGGTGCAGCGGGGATTATTGGTATAGCCGCAGCTGCAGGAAGCAGCGATGGAAGTTCAAATCATTCAGGAAATGGTGATAAGACTGGTCCTAAAATAACACATCAGATTTTAGATAATGAAAAAATTAAAATAACAGCAGATGAAGCCAGTAAAATTACAATTGTTGATGCGAATGGTAAAATAATTGGTTCAGGACAATTAAATCAGGCAGGTTCACTCGATATTACTTTAACAAGACCATTGGTTGATAATGAGAAAATAACAATAACTGCAACTGATAATGCTGGAAATAAAACAACTGAAACTATAAATGTTGGAGATGTTACCAAACCTACCGTTGAAGTAAATATTGTCGATAACGACACTATTCATATTGTTTCAAATGAACCAGGTAGCAAAGTTATTATTAAGAATGACGCTGGTCAAATACTTGGTCAGGGGGTAATTGGACAAAATGGTCAATCAACAGTTGATTTAACTTCACCATTAACTGATGGTAGTAAAATTATTGTTGATGTAATTGATGCTTCCGGTAACCAGACAGAAAAAGTAATTACAGTGGGAGATGTAACACCACCAATGATTACCAGTAGAGTTCTGGATGCCACACATATTGAAGTAATATCAAATGAAGCTGGTCAAGTCACCATCAAAGACAGTAGTGGTAATGTGATTGGTAGTGGAACAATCACAGGAAATAACACCATTGATAATATCCAGCTTACACGTCCGTTGACTGACGGGGAGACAGTGAAAGTCAC
>NZ_JADAIN010000047.1:0-63635 GCF_015676285.1 Acinetobacter sp. Res13-Abat-PEC15-P4-01
TCTTTGTGCTCGGATGGGTGTTTTTTCCTCAAATCTACCCTTTTTTTGGCTTTTTTATCTATTTTTTAAGCATTCTTCTCTATTTTTTGCAAATTTAATCTATTTGGTTGCTGTGTTTTCCATACGCAAATCAGAAAATCTCGGCTTATCCTTGCAATCGTATTTTAAAAAGAAAAACCGCATCAGTTTGATGCGGTAAATCCTATACTTTGTGTGTTTTTATATTTGACCGCCATTTCATCGGCAAGATGTTGCACAATTGCGTCCACATTTTCAAAAGGATGAAAACAAGACTGTCGTACAATCACCGCAAAGTCACCGGCACTTAAACGGTCTAGCGCATTTAACTTCGCCTTGATCACGGATTCATCAACAACGAGCTTCAGTTGCGCACAGACACTTTCCAGTAAAGCCAAGCGTTGAGCATAATTTAAGAAATCAAAATGCATCTTAAAGTCAAAACGGCGCATGGCTGCTTGATCCAATTCATCAAAGCGATTGGTTGTTGCAACCATAATGCCATTGAAGCTTTCCATCTGAACCAAAAACTCGTTGACTTGCGATACTTCCCAAGAACGTGTTGCTTGACGACGGTCTTGTAGCAAGGCATCTACTTCATCCAACAGCAAAACAGCCTGCATCTCTTCCGCTTCCTGAAAAGCTTTCGCAAGATTCTGCTCTGTTTCACCCACCCACGCTGAAATTAAATCCGAGCCACGCTTAATCAGCAATGGTCGATTGATGCTTTCGGAAAGCCATCTTGCAAATGCCGTCTTGCCTGTTCCTGATGCACCATACAAGCATAACCGTCCAAAACCGTGTTGCTGTATCCCTGTTGCGATTTCAGCAAGATTTGACTTACAGTTGATATAGGTCAAATCATAGAATTTTGGTAATGCATTGCAATCCTGCAACTTGATACGTTGATGTCCTTGTGCGCCCAGTGTATTGGAAATCAGTTTAGCCATACTTTCCTGCACCACTAAATTTTCATTTTCCACCTGTGCAGCTTTTGCAACACGATAACTTCGACGCAAAATTGCAGGCGATAGCTGTTCCAAATTGGCGAAAGCTTGTTGATACATCATGTTGAGATCATTACCGCAATGCTGTTGTATAAAACTACTCCGTTGCTGTTTAGGGGGCACTTTAATTTCTAGTACCATATCAAAACGACGTATAAACGCAGGATCAAGTTGTTCAGAGTTTGAAATCCAAATCGTGGGTGTGCGATTTTGTTCTAATATCCGATTTACCCAAGCCTTACGACTTTGTGCTGTGCTTTTCATGCCTACGCCATTTTCAGTGTCATTAAAAACATCTTCCACTTCATCAAACATCAATAAAGCAGATTGGCTGTCAAAAATGCATTGTGCTGCACGATAAGCACATAAACGCCCTGTCGCTGAAATCGCATCGCCATCTTCATCTTCACAAGAGATTTCAAAAAGCTGCACGCCCATTTCTTGTGCCAAAGTTTTACATAGCTGTGTTTTTCCTGTACCAGAACTCCCGTACAGAAAAATATTCACACCCTGTTGTTTACTCAATTTCACTTGCTTTAGATATGCCATCAGCAAGGTCAATTCAGAGGCTAAATGCGGATAGTCCTGAAGTGTTAATTCAGCAGCTTGGCTTTTATTAATGGTACCAACAAAAAGATCCATCACATCATTGGTTTTAACCAATAATTTATCGGCCAATTGGTTAGAGACCAGATTCAATTTTCCACGTAAGTAATTGCGATAGTGCTGCTGCACACTGATCAAGCCACTACGATGTAAACGCCCTTGTACTGACAGCGCCTGACGGATCTCATCATAAGGCAAATCCAAAACGACGGCTAAAGCACGAATCGTTTTAGATGCAGTGAGTTCACCAATCGTATCGGCAATATCATCTAAAAGCTGCTCACTGTTGAGCATTACCACAAAACCTAAAATCGTACTTTCAACATCATTTAAATCCAGTAATTGCTGGATTAATTTCAGGTTATATTGCAGTTCATCACTAAATTGAAAAGCCTTCGATAAGTTTTGCTGCTGAATGCTTTTATGCAATTGATTGAGTTCTTGATATGCTGCTTGCTCATTAAATTGATCTGCCAGTAATGTCTCTGAAAAACCCAGTTTTTTGGCAATCCATTGATGACTGAAACAATGATCAGAAATAAATTCTTTTGCACCGCCCAACTCCAGCAAAAATCGAAAAGCCCAAAGTTTTACAATCGGGGAAATTTCAGCAAAATCTGCGACCTCAACCTGTTGCTTGGTTTGCGCAAAAGGTTGATTGATATATTCGTTCATATATTCACTTTTTTCTTTTCATGTCCGGGTTTGGCTTTGTGCAATCTGCATTTTTACAAGCAAAGCGAACCCGAAGAACATGTATATTCTTTAAATAAGGTATTCTTTTCGTTTAATTTAAACGATTAAAATGTATGGGGTCTATTGAAAGCCCAAAATGAGAAATACGTTAAACAGCATGATTGTTCTCCCGGATATTGAATTTAAATGTAGATTCAAATTACATTTCAAACGCATGTTTAAAATGTACTGGGTTTAATCAAGATATTATGGTTATCCTGCAACCAGTCAGTGGTCGGCTACAATCTTGTCAAATGGCAACGATACAAGATCAAATAAAGTCAGTGAAAGAAAAATTAATGTCATCATTGTGGTTATTTAAGCCATCATGGCTAAATTTTGGCTCATTTTAATGTTAGGCAGATATTTTTGCAATTATTTATTCACGCTTTTCTTCATCATTTGATTTTGGAGTAATCCATTTTTTACATGAGATGATTTAAAAAATTTTCAATTTTCATGTTCTCTCACTGCTTTATCAAAACACAACATATAAAAAATCCCGCCTAAGCAGGATTTTTTATTTTCTTTGAACTTACTTGGCTTTATCGACAAATAGCTGAGTACTGTATTCAGTGGTTGCTAATTTATTAATTTTCTTTTGACCCTCTTGACCAGCCAAAGCTTGGGCATATTTGAGGAAAGCTTCTGCATAATCCAAGCCGACATCTAAACGACGTTCCCCCGTAATGGTTTTTAAAGTCGTATAGTAATCCCCGCCATTCGCAAGAAAATCTATGGTGATTACTTTATAAGTTTTGGTCAGATCAAGATTTTCATATTGTCCAGATGCATTCCGCACCTGTATTTGGCTAAGACGTTGGCCTTTGTCTTTTGTAAAATCAACATTCCAGCGTAAACCACCTGTATACGGATAACTTCCCGTATTATTCTGGGCAATCACACCATCTATTGCATCTTCCAATGTTGCTTTAACTTCAGCACCCGACAAATCTAAACGCAACAATGTATTTTTAAACGGCAAGACGTTGTAAATTTTACCCACCGTTACATCGCCTAAAGCCACATCTTCACGAACACCGCCGCCATTTTGGAATGAAATATCTGCACCAAAAAACGTTTTGCCTTGCTGTAAAAATGCTTCGGCAATAATTTGTTGAATATCCCCGCCATGTTGATCCACATGGGTATTTTTATTACACACGTCTCCTAATGTTGAGCGATTTACATCCCGTTGTGTACCTGGTACACGGCGCGAGCACAAGTTATCTGTTGCCTGTCCTACAATTTTCTGAGCAAAGCTTTTCTTTTGCTCCTGATAAGGTTTTAAAACATCTAGCGTTTTTTGTAATGGTGTAACTACAGTAAACGGTGCATTGTCTGTTTTAAATTGGGCGAGTATTGCTTGTTTTTCAGTTTCGGTGACTGCTTTTGCATCTTTCGCTGTACGGGTAAAATTATTGCCAATTAAAACATGGGGTGTACCACTACAGCTTTCAACATTGCCATTCTTGTCGAACTTAACATTGAGATCCCCAACTATATAACTGTATTGCCAAGCTTGAGCAACACAGACCAGTTGACCATCTTTATTGCGTAGCTGAGTCGGATAAGCGCCTTCAGGCGTCATTCCGTATTTTTTAAGACCGTCTGGACCCAGTAAAGTATGTGAGTCTCCACCAATAATCACATCAACATCTGTCAGTGATTTTGCCAATTGTTGATCAAGGTCATATCCCACATGGGTCTGTAGGATAATATTTTTGATCCCTTGTGCCTTATATTGATTAATTTCTTTCTGTGCTGTTTCAATTTCATCTGCAAACAGTGTATCCGCATTCGGTTGAGAAGAGTTTTTGGTTTTCTTGGCTACGGTTAAACCAATGACCGCAAATTTAACGCCATCTTTTTCAAAGACCTGTGATTTCAAAATACGATTGGTCTTATACAAAGGAGACGATGCACCAAAACTCACATTGGCAGTCAGGACTTGGGTCTTTTCTTTACACGTACCTTGATCCAAGAAACCGATAAATTTTTTCAAGCCATCATCTTTAGAGTCAAACTCATGATTCCCTGGGGTAAAGGTATCAAAACAAACGGTATTCATTGCATCCGCATCTGCTTTACCGTCAGTGAGGTTATAGTACAAATCTCCTGTGATCGCATCACCGGCATGGATTTTAAAAGCGTTTTTCTTTTCTGCTGCAAGTTGATTTATTAAACTGGCGACACGTGCAAAACCACCGCTTGTGACACTAAATTCTTGTTCTCCAGTCCCCACATTGGTTTTAAATTTAATACTTTCTTCATCTAAATGTGAATGGTGGTCATTAATATGTAGGATATTTAACTCTAATGGTTTTGCTTCTACAGGCTGATCAACATTTGAATGATCATTGTCATCATTACAGGCTACCAGCAAGCTTGAAAGCATACTCAGCAAAAATATTTGCTTTTTCTTATTAATCAACATGATATTTCCAACAAGCAATAAATTATTCTTGCTTAGTATGTTGATTATTTGTTTAATTTTGATGAATAATTAAACATTTTTCTCATAAAAAACCGACATTGAAATCTTGAATTTTAAAATGACTTAATGTCTTTAATCAGAAAATTCTGCACAAATCTCAATGTATCTTCTCAAGTTTTAAACAACTGTCTTATATTTATCGGAAAAACACTTATGTAAGCTTTTGAGTTCTATTGATTTTAAATTTACCAGGTTCATACGCAAAAAAACCAATCAAATTTGATTGGTTTTTTAGAAAAATTGAAAAGATTAATCTGCTCGATAAAAAGGTCGATCACCCATCAATGTTGCCCGATTCATGACACGATGCTGTGGACGGTAATCATCCACTGCATAGTGGAATGTACAGCGGTTATCCCAAAATGCAACATCATTGGCTTGCCAAGACCAACGCACCACAAACTCAGGTTTTTGAATATGTTCAAATAACATTTTCAAAACTGCATCACTTTCTTTAGCTTCTAACTCATTGATTCGTGTTGTAAACCCTTCACTCACGAATAAGGCTTGACGACCTGTAACGGGATGGGTACGAATCACAGGATGACTGATGGGCGGATGCTTTTTCTTGGCAGCTTCTAACTTTTCCAACTCTGCTGGATCTCCCCCGAAGCGATCAACCGGAAATGAACGTGCAATATCATGTGTTGCGGTCAAACCCGAGAGCATGTTTTGCATCGGTCGAGACAAGGCTTCAAAAGCTGCTGTACCACTTGACCAGAGTGTATCGCCACCCCACGCGGGAACTTTCTTTGCACTCAAAATTGCGCCCATTGCTGGCTCTTCAAGAAAGGTGACATCGGTATGCCACAATGCATTGTCCCGCAAATCATTTAATTCAGTATCCAAAACCATAATTTCTGGTTGTTCTGGGATATTTGGATAAATTGGATGAATATGCAACTGGCCAAACTGTCGGGCAAAAGCAGCATGTTGCTGAGCCGTCATCGGCTGATTTCTAAAGAAAATAACCTGATGTTTTAACAATGCTGTTTCGATCAATATCTTTTCTTCAGGTGTCAAAGGTTGATTAAAATTAATCCCTTCAATCAAAGCACCAATGGTCGGATTCAATGGTGTAATTTTAAAAGTATTTGATACAACAGCGTTCATTTCTTCCTCGATCATCTCACGATGTTTTAAAGGCAAATCATTATTCAAACTAAAAATACAATAACCAATTTGGGGATGATTGAGCTTTTATCAATCTCGCCAAAATCCCTCAGGATTTAAGTCAAAGCATTTATTGAACTTGCTTATCCCACGGGACCAGTTTCTTTTGTAAACGACGCAATCCAATCTCCAAAGCGAAGGCAATCACAGCAATAATCAAAATTCCCACAATCACCACATCTGTTGCCAAAAGTTGTGATGATGATTGCACCATAAAACCTAAGCCTTCGGAAGCACCGACCAACTCCGCAGCAACCAAGGTTGACCATCCCACACCAAGTCCTATACGAATACCCGTTAATATGCTGGGTAAAGCACTCGGTAAAACCACGTGTTTAATTATTTGCAGTGGTGTTGCGCCCAGAGACTGTGCTGCGCGAATTTTTGCTTGATCAACGGAGCGAACCCCTGTCGACGTTGCAATGACAATCGGTGCAAAAATCGCAAGATAGATCAGTAAAACTTTGGACAGTTCGCCAATCCCACACCAAATCACGATCAAAGGCAAATAAGCCAAAGGAGGAATGGGGCGATAAAACTCAATAATTGGATCAACGACACCACGTATCACTTTATTTCGACCGATCGCAATGCCTACAGGAATAGCCGTAATTACAGCCGCAATTAAAGCTGTACCGATACGGCCTAAACTTGCGCCAATATGACTCCATAAACTGATGCTCATGTAGCCGTTGGCAATCAAATCCTGTAAACGGTCCAATACCGCAACTGGTGATGGCAAAAATAAAGCATCAATCCAACCTAAGGCAGTGACTAACCACCAAATTGCAAGCAATGCAACAATTGTCATGCTACTGATCAAGGTAATATTCACTTCACGTGGAACACTACTTTGCTTGGGCTGAGCTTGAGTGGAGGTCATTAATTTAGGGTCTAATTGTGCTGTCATAATTACACCTTTTCCCCTTGGACGGGCGCACCTTGAACTGTACCCCTTGAGTCTTGATGATTTTGAATAAATACCCGACTCAACACATGTTCTCGTGTTTCAATAAATTTTGGATCAGATTTGATGCTTCGTGCGGACTCACCGCCGGCATATCTTTTTGCAAAATCCAGTGTTAAACGCTCGACTATTCGTCCCGGATTGGGCGCCAAAATAATCAGATCTGTAGCAAGAAAAACAGCTTCTTCAATATCGTGGGTAATTAAGAAAGTTGGCTTTGCCGTACTTTTCCAGACATCCAACAATAGACACTGCATTTGTTCGCGTATGAAAGCATCCAAAGCACCGAAGGGTTCATCCATCAATAAAATTTTAGGATCTGAGGCCAAAGCACGTGCTAAGCCTACCCGTTGTCGCTGACCGCCTGAAAGCTCCCAAATATGCCGTTGCCCAAATCCTTCTAAATTAACCAGTTTAAGTAATTCTTGTGCACGTTTTTGGCGCGTTCGTTTATCAATACCCGCCAACTCCAAACCGAAAGCAATATTGTCCTCGACATTCTGCCAAGGCAGCAAAACATCATCTTGAAATACCACACCACGATCACGACTCGGTGCAAGGATGGCTTCACCATCAAGCTTGATACTTCCCATCTGTGGACGTGTAAAACCTGCAATCAGGTTCAATAAGGTGGTTTTACCACTTCCTGATGCACCTAAAGCAACCATAAGCTGCTCTGAGCCCAATTGAAATGACAGATCTTGCAGTACCGGTTGCTCAGCACCTGGGTACTGTGCTTGTACATGTTCTACAGTCAATACAGCCATGATGATTACTTCCGATTTCTATTTCGACGCGTTGATAAAACGTGTATTGATAAATTGTTGATAATTTGGTGAAACTTTCTTAACCAAACCCTGTGCCTTCAAAAAGTTGACTGCATTGGCAATATTTTGTGTGGTTCGCCCACCTAAATACTGGGGGCTTAATTGCGCTTGGCGATCAGGATAGTCTGCGCCTGCTAGAAGCATGGGAACATCTTGTGCATCAACACCGGTGATTTTGGCAATTTTTTGTACTTCAGCAGAGTTTGCAGTCCAATGGCGCTTATTTCGGTTATAGGCATCATAATAATTCAGGGTCACCGAGGAAAATTTGCTGAGTACTTCAGGGTGCTTTTGTGCAAAATCCTTGCGTGCCACCCAAACTTCAAAGGTCGGCGAGCCCCATTGTCCAACCTGCCCTGCATCGGTCATCACCTTGCCGGTTTTTTTAATATTGGCAAGTGCTGGAGACCAAACAAAAGCGGCATCAATATCTCCCCGACGCCATGCTGCATTAATTTCAGCAGGCTTTAGGTTCAACAACCGTATTTGATTGGTTTTAATATTCCAGTGTTGTAATGCACCCAACAAACTGTAGTGCGAAGTGGAAGCAAATGGTGTCGCCACTTTTTTTCCGATCAAATCTTGCGGGCGGTGGATACCTGAACCATTTCTGACCACCAAGGCTTCTGCACTTTTTAAATCTGTTGAAATCAAAAACACATCGATTGGCAAATTATTGGCAACAGCAGCCCCTAAAGGGCTAGATCCAATCAAAGCAATGTCTACTGAGCCTGAAGCCAGTGCAGTTAAAACTTCAGCACCACTGTTAAATAAGCGCCAATCCAGTTTTTCTCCGATTACCTTGTCATAGACGCCATCAGCCTGAGCAACTTTGGCAGGCTCTATATTGGTTTGATAGCCAATCACGATTGGACGTGCATTTACCCAACCACTAGAGCTGAACACAGCTAAAGATGAGCAAAGTAAAACAAGTTGCTGAAATTTCATGATCAAAATAGGCTGACAATTCACGGAAAAAGAAGGAAAGCGACTTCATGTTACGATTTTTGTATATTATTAAAAAATATGTTTTTTAGATTTGCTTATTCACTTTCTTCATTAAGCACATTCATTTTTTTATTTTTAGTCTGCATTTGAGTAAAACTAGAGAATTTTTACTTAATCACATCAACTTGAAAAAATATAAAATAAATCTCAATAAAATAATAAAGTGAAAATTAAATCACATTAAATAAGCCATTCAATGGTTTATTCATCGGAAATAGAGTAAAAACTCTATTTTTATCCAAGCAAAATTACTATATTGATTATAAATAAAGCACTTTTTAGCTATAAGGATATAACATGAAAAAGGGATTTATTGCTTTTACAACACTCGCATTACTTGGATTTTCAAGTATGTCTCAAGCAAAACAGGATGTTTGTGTATTTGATTTATTAGGAAAAGCGGGTGAATCCTATAAAATGATGGAAGAATGGGCACTCGCTGCAAAAGCATGGAATACCGATATCCAGCTGATTGCTTATCAAAATGAAGAACTCGCTGAACGTGATTTCCAAAGTGGCAAATGCGATGCTGTTTTTTTAACTGCAATGCGGGCACGCCAATTTAATAAATTTGCTGGTTCTATTGATGCGCTTGGTGGAGTTCCAAACAATGCAATTGCCTTGAAAGCAATTAATTTTGTACTGGATAAAAGAAATACTCAACGACTCAAGTCAACAATCAATGCTGTGGAATATGAAGTGGGTGGAATCGCTCAAATCGGTCCTGCTTATATTTTTGTGAATGATAGAGCGATTAATACCATCGAAAAAGGAAAAGGTAAAAAATTCGCCGTACTGTCCTATGATAAAGCCCAGATTGCCGCAGTAAAACGTGTTGGAGCAATTCCAGTGTTATCCGATATTTCAGATTTTATTGTAAAGTTTAATCAGGGCAAAGTGGATATGGTAGGCGCACCTGCTTATGCCTTTAAACCTTTAGAACTTTCAAAAGGTTTAGGTTCAAATGGTGCAATGTTTAACTTTCCCGTACTCAATGTCACAGCCGATTTAATTTTCAATACCAGTAAATTTTCTCCAGGTTTCGGAAATCTATCCAGAGAATGGTTTCTTAAAAAAATGCCCAAACAATTTGAGATGGTCAAAAAGCAAGAGGAAACGATTCCAAATAAATATCGTCTCAATTTAAGCAAAGAGGATAAAGAGCGCTATCAAAAACTACTTCGCGATACACGCTTAGAATTGACCAAACAAGGGGTTTATGACCCCACCATGATGTCTGTACTTAAGCGGGCACGTTGTACTGTAGATCGGACCAACTTTGAATGTTCACTCGCAGGTGAATAAATATTGATCCGATTTTGTTAAGTATCAAAATCAGGCGATGGAGGCATCCAAAAAGTCGCCTGATTTTTTTATATCAGCACTTATTGAGCTGAAGGTTGTTCACCTAACGTTGGATCCTGGGTTGCTTGGGCTGGTTGTGATTGCTGAATTGTTGCATCTCCCTCTACAGCAGTCCCCTGTTGAGCAGGATCAACTGTTGCTGTTTGTGCAGATTGCTGCTGATCTGCTGACGCCATTGGTGCTGACTGTGTAGTTTCAGGCGCGTGTGTGGTTTCATTTGAAGTACATGCTGTACTCATCACTGCAACACCTGCCAATAACATAAAAATGAGACCTGATTTTTTCATCATTAATTCCTTTATCATCACTCGATTGAAAAACGACAATGCAGTCCGCATCATCGTGCTGACTATGATTGCCATTTTTTCAGCAAAGTTCGTTGCAGCTTGGTAAGACTTTTAACGTGTTGCCGTATAAGTTCTGCAAAGTTTATTAAATCAATGACTTATTTTGAATGAGTTTTATTTTTAATTTAAACATTTCATTTATCTCATTTTTTATATTTGACTCTTGCTCATGAGATAAAAAGCCGAGGTAAAGAAAAAATATTTTTACTGTAAAAGTCTCGTATTGTTTACATTGTTAATGCTTTTTAAAAGCAAAAAAAAAAGCTTATCCAAGAAGATTGGATAAGCTATGAAAAACATATTCAAATAATAAAAAAAGAAACTACAGCCATAGAATCTAAGGTGCATAATAAAGAAACTGAATAATTTTCGCAAAGCCTTATTTTCAATAACTTTAATCGGTTTTATATATTAATTTATAATTTTTATCTATTCATTCAATTTTAATTTTTGAATTTAATGGTCATTTTTCACAATTTCAGAATAGAGACAAAAACCATGATTCAATTTTTTTGTGTAAAAATAATTGTGTATTTGCTGAATATTCACACAATAAATTAAGATTTATATCTAGTTCAGTTAAGCTTTTGAGTTTTTTTGCTGAATTTCATTAAATAATATCCAATCTTGCTTGAATTTTATTAGCTCGCCCACATTTCATATTCATTGACGAATTAAACGACCATGGCAGTTCAAAAATGAACACAGTGCAAAACTGCTGCCGATAAGGACTGTACATGTTTAAGAACCCATTTAAACGGAGTAAATCAATGGCAACTGAGCAAAATCAAGAAGCCCAAGATCTTCAAAACGAGCAAGCAGAACAGCAAACTCAGACTGAAAATGAACAGGTTGAAGTTACCGTTGAAGCTTTACAAGCTCAAATCAGCAATCTAGAAGAGAGTTTAAAACTGGAAAAAGCCCGTACGGCAAATGCAGTATATGAAGCACAAAAAAGTGTTGAACGTATTCAGCGCGATGCTGAAAAACATAAAGAGACGGTATTAGAAAAGTTTGCAAAAGAATTACTAGATTCTGTAGACAATCTTGAACGTGCCATTCAGGCAGGTGGTGATGAAGAAACACCTGTACTTGAAGGTGTAAAACTCACATTAAAATCTCTTCTTACCACGCTAGAAAAATTTGGTGTTGTTGAAGCAGATACGACCAAGGGCTTCAATGCGGATCTACATCAAGCCGTTGGCATCGATCCAAATGCAACTGCCAACCAAATTGGTACCGTTCTGCAAAAAGGTTACACCTTGAATGGTCGACTACTTCGTCCTGCAATGGTAATGGTGGGTCAATAAACTTAATAAGGCGAGCTTTTTGAAAATATTTTCATGAATTTTCTCAAATAATGACTTGAAAATTTTTGAATGGCTCTCATATCGGATAACAAGAAAATCCTTTTAACTCCTCTTCAAACAAAGGGGAAATAAAAGGAGTTCAAAAGAATTTAGAGGAATAGATTTATGGCTAAAATTATTGGTATTGACTTAGGTACAACAAACTCATGTGTTGCTGTACTTGAAGGCGATAAAGTTAAAGTAATTGAAAATGCTGAAGGCGCGCGTACAACACCTTCTATCGTTGCATATAAAGATGGCGAAATTCTTGTGGGTCAATCTGCTAAACGTCAAGCAGTCACCAACCCTAAAAACACATTATTCGCGATCAAACGTTTGATTGGTCGTAAATATGAAGATCAAGCGGTACAAAAAGATATCGGTATTGCACCATTCAAAATCATCAAAGCAGACAATGGCGATGCTTGGGTAGAAGTGAATGATAAAAAACTAGCACCTCAACAAATCTCAGCAGAAATTTTGAAAAAAATGAAAAAAACTGCGGAAGATTATTTAGGTGAGACTGTCACTGAAGCCGTGATTACCGTTCCTGCTTACTTCAATGATGCTCAACGTCAAGCCACTAAAGATGCAGGTAAAATTGCAGGTTTAGAAGTTAAACGTATCATTAACGAGCCGACAGCTGCTGCGCTTGCTTTCGGTTTAGAGAAAAAAGAAGGCGATCGTAAAGTTGCAGTATATGACCTTGGTGGTGGTACATTCGACGTATCAATCATTGAAATTGCTGACTTGGATGGCGACCAACAAATTGAAGTATTGTCTACCAACGGTGATACATTCTTAGGTGGTGAAGACTTTGATAATGCATTGATCGACTATTTGGTTGAAGAGTTCAAAAAAGAACAAAACTTCAACTTGAAACAAGATCCTCTTGCATTGCAACGTTTAAAAGAAGCTGCTGAAAAAGCTAAAATTGAGCTTTCTTCATCAAATTCTACTGAAATTAACTTGCCATACATCACTGCGGATGCAACAGGTCCTAAACACTTGGTGATGAACGTAACACGTGCGAAATTAGAAGGTCTAGTTGCTGACTTGGTTGCTCGTACGATTGAGCCGTGTAAAATTGCGCTTAAAGATGCAGGTCTTTCGACTTCTGATATCTCTGACGTGATTTTGGTTGGTGGTCAATCTCGTATGCCAATGGTTCAACAGAAAGTACAAGAGTTCTTTGGTAAAGAACCTCGTAAAGATGTGAACCCAGATGAAGCTGTTGCAATCGGTGCGGCAATTCAAGGTGCGGTATTGTCGGGTGATAAAACTGACGTACTTTTACTTGACGTAACGCCGTTAACCCTGGGTATTGAAACAATGGGTGGCGTTTTAACACCAATCATTGAGAAAAACACCACGATTCCTGCGAAGAAATCTCAAGTGTTCTCTACAGCAGCAGATAACCAACCTGCAGTAGACATTTCAGTTTACCAAGGTGAACGTAAAATGGCTCAACAAAACAAATTGTTGGGTAACTTCCAATTAGGCGACATTCCACCTGCTCCACGTGGCGTGCCACAAATTGAAGTATCATTTGATATTAACGCTGATGGTATCTTGAAAGTATCTGCAAAAGATAAGAGCACTGGTAAAGAGCAATCCATCCAGATTAAAGCAAACTCAGGTTTGTCTGATGCTGAAATCGAAGCAATGATCAAAGATGCTGAAGCAAATGCTGAAGAAGATCGTAAGTTTGAAGAGCTTGCAAAAGCACGTAATGAAGCTGATGCTTTAGTTGCTTCTGCAAACAAAGCAGTTAAAGATCTTGGCGAGCAAGTCACTGCTGATGAAAAAACTGCAATTGAAACAGCAGTTTCTGAATTAGAAGTCACTGCAAAAGAAAATGATGTTGAAGCAATCAAAGCGAAAACTGAAGCTTTACAAAACATCATTATGCCGATCACTCAACGTGCTTATGAAGCCACTCAAGGTCAAGGTGGAGCTCAAGGCTTTGACCCGAACCAATTCGGCGGTGAGGCTGGTCAACAACAGCAAAAAGCTGATGATGGCGTGGTCGATGCTGAATTTACAGAAGTGAAAGATGACAAAAAATAATTTTTCACTTTAATCGAAAACCGCTCAAGAGATTGAGCGGTTTTTTTATGATGACAGATAATGTTTTAACATATGGGGTTTGTGTTTTGCTCATCTCTGATATTTCTAAAAAAACCGGTTTATCGATCCATACACTACGTTACTATGAACAAATTGGATTGCTGAAAAACATTCATCGTAACCCGTCAGGACAACGAATATATACTTCCCTTGATCTGGAATGGCTGGAATGGATCAAACGCTTAAAATCAACGGGAATGCCTTTAGAAAAAATTCAAGATTTTGCCGAATTTCGTCTGCAAGGAGAACATACCTTAAAACAAAGACAGCAGCTTCTGATTGAGCATTCCATTCAATTAAATCATGAAATTCAAAGACTTCAACAAGAGCAAAGTATTGTGGACTATAAAATCAAAATTTATGCTGAAAAAATGCTTGAGCTAGAGTGAACTCGAGCAGTTAAGCTTTTTACTTCCTACTTTAAATCGGAGTAAAACACATGTTCCATTCAGGCTTTTACATCACCGCAGAGCTAAGAATAATAGATGAAAATAACATCTTAGAAACCCGTGACGCCTTGCAAGCATTATGTGCGAAAACCCTTCTACAAGAACCAGGATGCACCATGTTCCAGCTGCATCAATGTCGTCAAGATCCGAGACGCTTGCTGCTTTGGGAACGCTTTGATTCAGAACACGCCTATCAAGCTCATTTTAAGCAGACGTATACCCAAGAATACTTGGCACGGAATTTAACTGAAGTCGTGCAGCACTTCATTACGGATTGCGTGGTATAACACTGAATGCATACATAAGCACATTGTGATTTTTCAAGATGATGAATTGCCAATCTTCATTAAATCTTTTATCTTAATTATCACAATAATAATGGATCAAACAATGAAAAACTCTCCTGCTGTTTCACCCACTGTTTATTATAGTTTGATCCTTGCACAGTTTATTTTGCCGATTATTGCAGCAATCATAGACATATACTGTACCGAACCCGAGTTAGTACTACTTGATAAAACACTCTATCAGGACCCCACAACTTGGGAATTGGCAGTGATGTCTATTGCTGGCTTAATGATACTCATCATTACTTTTGGCTTATGTTTAAAAAAAGAATGGGCTAGAAAAGCGTATCTCTACAGTTTTTTTCCAACATTCCTGCTTTATTTCATGCCTTATATGCACTGGATTTACATGACCAGTTATGCCGCGATTTTTAATGATCTTGCCTTCGTGTGTTCCGGGATCTTATTGATGATTTTAGTGACGCCTTCACTGTATCGACCTATTTTTGAACACGATTGATCATGTATAAAGTCCTCTACATAAGCTTTGCTTTATACATCTTCCTAGAAATTCTATGCCATAGTTTTGCTCTTCTTGCACGCAAGATTGTCAGTCGCTCAGATGCGCAAAAGCTCAACCACCCTTTGCATCTTCAATTTATCCAACAAAGCTTTTATCGCATTATGTTATTGCTCAGCATTGTATTGATGAGCCATTTTTATTCTGACATTGCCTTTTTTGAGCAGAACGATTGGATACGCCTAACATTCAGCACCTTGATTATTTTAATGATTCTATTGGTCTTTTGGTGGCTAAATGCTTTTATTGTGCGGCAAGTGATTTTAAAACAACAAGCTACTGTCAAAGCTGTATTTAAACAGAAAATCAGCTATATCATGTTACATCCTTTACAATTCAAAGACTTATATATCACCACAGATTACTTAAGCACATCCGTCTGGATAAACCGGCTTCTAAGTCTAGTGGCATTTATTCTGCTCTTTGTTGATATTCAAGTCTTGTTTGGCGTATAAGAAAAACAGATCAAACCATTGAACCTTCCATCACTAATCCCAAACTCAATTGTATGATCGTAAATAAACCTTTCATCAATAAAAATAATCCTGCAAATATACAGATAAACATAATGAGTCGTTGTTTTTTAGTGAGACTTTCTCTGATTTGTAAATTGTATTGCTGATCAGATACTTTCGTTATCGGTAAATGATCCATCATTTTCTGGGCAATTTGATTTTCCAACGGATTGAATGATGAACCGTCAACAATCGTTAAATTGTAATTTCCAGCCTCCAGCTCACAGTAAAACATCAAACTTGAACCGCGTGTAAAACCATTTTTATGCGGTCGTCCAAGACTGGATGTCAATTTAACTTTCTCTTTTGAATCGATATTGACGATTTCAGGATGAATAAAAGCCATAGCTGCGAGTTTAAATAATGGTCCTTCCTGCCAAATTGAATAACCACCTGTACGAATGACGCTAAAATTTTTAGACTTTTGCGTCAAGGGGATTTCTAGCAATAACTTTGCTCGGAAGAGTTTTACCAAGCAATATATAACATTCCCCCAACAGCAAATGCCCGCTATTAAAAAAATCCAGCCTAAAATCAACATTACATTCATCAGTCTTTGCGATTGTGTAGTTTTCAGATAAATTATCAATAACAAAAATTATTTTTTCAATCAAACATGCGTTTTTGGATTATTGTCAGCACCATTATTTTTACGGCATATTTTTCGATTCAACGCATGATGTATCCGCAACTCAATCATAACTCAGCGATTGACCGGATTACGCATCCTTTAGATACACGTTTACGTTATCGCATTGGCGAAGTTGATCCCCGCTTCCAACTCAGCAAAGCACAGGTAAAAAATTTATCACAAAAAGCCGCGGACATATGGCACTTGGGTACCATACAAAGCTTATTTGTTTATGACGATCAGGCAAAGCTGACCATTAATCTGATTTATGACGAGCGCCAGGCTGAGTCCAGTGCCAGAACTCAAGCCTTACGTATTTTAGAAAATACCCAGCAATATTCTCAAAATGAAAAGCAAAAAATTCAGCAACTTCATCTTGAATTAAATCAAGCCAATCAACAACTAGACTCTCAAAAAAACAGTTATCAACGCAAAGTTGAACAATATAATCAACTGATCAATGCGCTTAATCAATCCAGGCAAAATTTAAATGCTTCTGCAAGATTTGAATTAGACCAACAAAAAAATCAGCTGATTATTGAACAGCATCAATTAAAGCAACAATTAGACATTTATAATCAAAAAGTCGATACCTTAAACCGTCAAATTGAACAGCTTAACTCAGTGAATCATCAGTATAATCAATCCGTTGATCAATTTAATACACGTTTCCAGCCTCGCCAGTTCGATAAAGGCGTATTTGATGGTAAAAGCATTAATATTTATGAATTTGAATCAGATGCCGACCTTACAGTAACGATTGCACATGAGTTGGGGCACACTTTAGGACTTGCACATAACAATGATCCTAAAGCACTGATGTATCCGATGATGAAAGAACAAGATTTGAAAAATTTTAGATTAACTCAGACGGATTTAGCCATGCTAAACTCAAGACAACGATAAGCAATTTTTAATGATGAACTATCAGCATTTAAATCCATAATTTCCTTATGTATTTAAATTATTTTTTTCAAATTCATGTTATTGTGAAGTTATGACGCAATGAATTGAGGAGATGACTGTGAGCTATTATCATATTATTTTAGAAGTAAATGATCATATCAGCACGATTGAGCAAACTCGTGATATTGAAATTTATGACATCACTGAACTTCAGCCATATCTTCATTCCATTTTATTGCCTTACTTCAATGAGCAAATTATTGAACTGGAAGATGAAAATGTTGAGTTTGCAGATATTTTGCATCTTGAAATCAAACAAACCTTACTTCCAATCCAGCATTTGATTGAAGAAGAACAGAAACAATTGCCCAGTGATACAGATGTGACCATAACAGCCCATGAAATTTTTAATGATCGAGATCTCACTCAGGACGTTACTGCCGTGATTTTAGATGTGTTGGAAGCTGTGAAAATCGATCAATCTGCGATTGAATAAATTCAGTAAAGGAAAAAGTCTGCTATTGCAGACCTTTTTATTATATTCGCTGTCCTGAATATTCCATATTTTTACTGCATCATACTCTTTGCAGCCTCGTTTCTAAACGCTTTTAAGATCTGCTGCCCAGCTCGACCTGTTGGATTCAATCCCAATTTGAGCTGTTCTTGTTGAATGGCCTGGCGCGTTTTATCGCCAATCAGACCATCTGCATCTCCAATCGCATAGCCTTTCTTCAATAAATAGTTTTGAATTTCACGGCGTTCGGCACGAGATGTTCCAGCATCTTCTGTTGGCCAAGCCGTTTGAAAACCGCCTTTACCCTGTAAACGATCGGATAAATGGGCAATTGCAAGTGCATAACTTTCAGCAGCATTATAGGAGTAAATTGCATCAAAGTTTTTAAACACCAAGAATGCAGGACCATTTGCACCCGCAGGCATCATTAAACCTGCTTGAGAGCCTTCAGACAAATTTCCTTGAATGATCGGTGTACCGTCGACACGGATAAAACCACGATTGACCCAAGAACTGAGTGATTTTTTATTGCGACGACTTTCCCCGGATACCGATGCGCCCGCAGGAATTTTTACCTCAAAGCCCCAAGGCATGCCAGTTTGCCATCCACGTTTTTTCAAAAAATTAGCTGTTGAAGCTAAGGCATCAGAAGTACTTGAAACCAGATCACGACGTCCATCACCATCAAAATCCACAGCCAACTCTTCATAGGTTGAAGGCATGAATTGAGTATGACCGAATGCACCGGCCCATGAACCTTTCAGTTGATCTTCACGTAAATCTCCACGTTGTAAAATACGCATCGTGGCAAAGAACTCGCCTCTAAAATAGCTTTGTCGACGCCCTTCACAACTCAATGTTCCTAAGGCTTGCAATAATGGATATTTCCCAGAAATATCTCCAAAATTACTTTCCACACCCCAGACAGCTACTACTGTTTCTGCGGGAACGCCATAAGCAGCCGCAACACGATTAAGAACATCTCGATGCTGACTCAGCATCTGACGTCCTTTTTCAACACGTTCTTCATCGACTAAACCTGAAAGATAATCCCAAATCGGAGTAGAAAACTCAGGCTGATAGTCTAATTTACTGATGACGGAATAATCAGGCGTTAAATTTTGTGTATAACGATCATAGGTTGAACCACTTACACCAGAGCTCACGGCTTGTGAACGTAAATTTGCAATACAGCTTTGAAAATTAGAATTAGGCGTATAGTCGGTATTCTGAGTTGTTGTCACTGGTGAGCTAGACACCGTCTGACCATTCATAATCAATTCAGCATTGGCATGTGATGCCGCGAATAAAACAGATCCACAAATCAAAGTTAAATGGCGCATAATATCCACAAAAATAGTTTTAAATTTAAATTATCTGAATACCATAACAGCCTGTGAATAAAATGACAGATGTAAAAACGTAAATTTTGAATTCATTTTCCCATTTTAAATTCTCCAATTTTGAATTTAAATAAAGTTATCCACATCGTGCTGTTTAAATTCATTTTATGGATTTAAACCAAACCGCATTTTTTGAATTCAAATGATTCTATTTTTTTATCCACAATATATTTCTCAAATCTAGCCAAACAATTTATCCACATGGTTTGTCTTAAATTCAAATTCCCATAAACTTTAAATTTAAAGTTTTAAATTCAAAATTATTTAACAGCATGTCTTCGACTTTTTCTGTGGATAAATCCTGAATAATACTATTGCGTATGGAATAATAAATTGCTTTGAATTCAAAAAATATCCTTTTTTTATAAGATTAAAAATGCTTTTTTTAACTCACTTATTGTTTTTATACACAGTTTTTCGATCTGAATTGAAAGCAGAATATCCAACAAATAAAGGCAATGTCATCATACAAAACATCGTCAAACAAAAAAGCAGCCAATACTTTGACTGCTTTTCTATATCCAGTACGAAACTTAGATGCTCATGTCTTCAGTTAAAGACAGCGGGTTTGGTAGAATTTTTGCTAACTGACGGCATAGTGTCGTTAATTCAGCAGAATCATTTGGCATCAACGTGATATGTCCAATTTTACGACCTTCACGCTCAGACTTGTTATAAAGATGCACATGAGCACCTTCTAGTGCCAAAACCTCTTCCAAGGGTGGATATCGACCTATGATATTGACCATCACCGTTGGACGTACAACTTCTGTTGAGCCTAATGGCAAACCTGCAACAGCTCGAATATGATTTTCAAATTGCGAGCATACTGCACCTTCAATCGACCAATGCCCAGAGTTGTGCACACGTGGTGCCATCTCATTGGCGTACAGGCCTTTTTCAGTGACAAACAGCTCCAAAGTCAAAACACCCACATAATTCAAATGATTCAAAAGGCGAGTGATATAATCTTGTGCAACAGGTTGTAAATCTGAACTATTTGGCGCAGGGACGATCGAATGTGAAAGAATGCCATTGTGATGATGATTTTCAGCCAATGGCCATGTTTTTACATCTCCATCAATACCGCGTACTGCGATAATTGAAACTTCACGAGAGAAAGTGACAAAGCTTTCAGCAATTAAACAACCTGCTGGACCAAGCTCCGTCCAAGCTTGGTTGATTTGATCTTCTGAGCGTAATACAAACTGTCCTTTGCCATCATAACCGCCTGTCGCCGTTTTCAAGACGATCGGAAGCCCTAATTCAGCCACTGCAAGTTTGAGGCTATCCAGAGAATCTACCGCTTTATACGGCGCAACGGGAATCTCTAACTCATCAAATAACGCTTTTTCTGAAAGACGATGTTGAGCAATGGCTAAAGCTTGACGTGGTGGATGCAAGTCTTTTTGTTTGGTCAATACATCCACATCGATCAAAGGCGTATTCTCAAACTCAAGACTAAATACCTCAGCACTTGCAATAAAGTCCTGCAAGCCATTTTCAGCTTTTGATGAAAAAACTCGCCCCAATACCGCTGATGGGCAATCTGTATTGGCTTCAAGAAAAGTACATTGAATATTTAACGGTAGCGCGGCTTGCGCCATCATACGGCCGAGTTGACCACCACCAAAAATACCGATGGTTTTATTCATAACCTGTGTCCCGTTTTAAGCTTGACCCGGAATGTTTTTGCTAGCCACTTTATCAGTTTGTGCCGCACGGAAATCTGCAACATTTTTTGCAATTTCTGGACGTGTTAAACCTAGAATCTGCGCTGCCATAATTGCGGCATTGGTTGCACCAGCAGGACCAATCGCCAGCGTACCTACGGCAATCCCAGCAGGCATTTGTACAATAGACAGCAATGAATCTACACCGTTTAAAATCGAAGATTTCACGGGCACACCCAGTACAGGCAGATCTGTTTTGGCTGCACACATACCTGGTAAATGTGCAGCACCGCCTGCACCCGCAATAATCACTTGAATACCGCGTTCACGTGCTGTCTCAGCATATTCAAATAAGCGGTCTGGCGTACGGTGCGCAGAAACAACTTCGGCTTCAAAAGGAACACCAAGCTGTTTGAGCATATTGGCAGTGTTTTCGAGAGTTGCCCAATCTGATTGAGAACCCATGATAATTCCAACTAGAGGAGCGTCTTGTACAGCGGCCGCATTCATTGCATATATTCCGTAAACGAATGTAAGGAAGTTTAAATACTGGTGACCAGTCTTTAAATGAATATCAAGAAGCTCGCTATTATAGACTGATTTTTCATCTCACGAAAATTTAACAGACGTCGTAGGCAATATTTTTTTAATTTAAGCATCCTAACAGCTTGGATTTAAGTGCGATATCGGACTTGAACCCCTAAACAGCACAACAATCAAATATGACAGTTCACTTGTCTGATTAAAAAAATAATGATGAATTCTTTGATCGAATCACCACTACTTTTGATTTTTTGATTTGATTTTACTGACTTCTAAAGACAAAGAATACACATCCCAACAGACATAGTCCTGCCCAGAGATAGTCCAATTTAAAAGGCTGTTTAAATAAAAAAATCATAAATGGAACAAAAACGAGGAGTGTGACGACTTCTTGGGTAATTTTCATTTGTCCCAGTGACCAACCATGTTGAGCCAGAAGACGAGTTGCAGGAATCATAAAACTGTATTCAAGTAATGCGATGCCCCAACCCAATAAGATGGCTTGCCATAAAGGTGCTTCATGGAGGAACTTTAAATGACCATACCACGCCAAGGTCATAAAACAATTGGAAATAATCAGCAATAAGAAGGGAAGTGATAAAGCCATATTGATACCAATTAAATTATCAAGATATATTTTGGACCATTCAATGTCTGAACATTAAACTGCTGAAGCGACTTTTTTACGTTTTTTGAAATAATAAATGAGCGAGCCTATTTCCAAAGAACCAAACAACAACAGCGTATCCAATAACTGTTCCCATAACGATTGGTCATCATAAAATGAGCTCAATATGCCTACTAGAACAACCCAAATAACATGAAAAATTAGTCCATTTTTTAATTTATGATCTTTTGAGTCTTTTGTGTTGAGATATCCCATCCAAATGATCGCAAAATATTGGAACAAGATTAAAATTATAGCTACGATGATTAAAGGCAGGGATATTATTTTTGCAATACCTGCTATCAATGCAGAAATAATAAGCCAAAAAATAAAATAAGCGATATTTTTAACTAATAGAAAAATAAAATCATGTATGTCCATTTTTTATGGATAATTTAGAATGTTCAATCAATATTAGCATTGATAAAAAAATTAAAATACTCATTGAAGGCTCATTATTTTCAATAAAAAAACATCTTTAAAATCGTAACAAGAAAAACTATCTTTTCGCTTTAACCCTTGCTATCGTTGCTTTCAAATCAAATGAATCGGCTACACCACAACTACAAAGTGATGGGTCTATAAAAGCACTGGAGTTAAAACGAATGCATCTGCATATTTTGGGTATTTGCGGCACCTTTATGGGCTCATTGGCGTTATTGGCACGTGATTTAGGTCATAAGGTTACGGGTTCAGATGCAAATGTTTATCCGCCGATGTCTACTCAGCTTGAAAATGCAGGAATCACCTTAATGCAAGGCTATGACCGTAGCCATTTACAGCCACATCCCGACCTTGTGATTGTAGGAAATGCCATGAAACGCGGTATTGATGCTGTCGAATATATGCTGAATGAAGGTTTGGCATATATTTCAGGACCACAATTCCTTGCTGACCATGTATTACAGGGTAAACATGTGTTAGGCGTTGCAGGTACACATGGTAAAACCACAACCACAACCATGTTGGCATGGGTACTGGATCAAGCAGGATTAAATCCAGGCTTTTTAATTGGTGGCGTGCCTTTAGGTTTTAGTGAAAGTGCACGTTTAGGCGGTGGAAAATACTTCTGCGTCGAAGCCGATGAATACGATTCCGCGTTCTTCGATAAACGCTCTAAATTCGTACACTATCATCCCAAAACTGCGGTTTTAAATAATCTTGAATTTGACCATGCCGATATTTTCGATGACCTGGCTGCGATTCAAAAACAATTCCATCATTTAGTAAGAACCATTCCAGGTGAAGGGCGTATTATTGCACCGATCACTGAAACCAATATTGACGAAGTTTTGCAAATGGGTTGCTGGACACCTGTGGTGCGGACTTCCTTGGACGTCAACGATAGTGCTGAAGTCTATGCTGAACAACTCTCTGCGGATGGTTCACATTTTAAAGTCCTTCAACACGGCGTGGTCAAAGGCGAAGTTAAATGGAATATGACAGGACAGCATAGTGTTGCCAATGCCTTAGCCACCATTGCGGCTGCGGAGCATGTAGGTGTAGACATTGCAACAGCTTGTGAAGCCTTGTCAAATTTTGGTGGAGTGAAACGACGAATGGAATTGCTCGATACTGTAAAAGGTATTGAGGTATACGATGATTTTGCCCATCACCCAACAGCCATTGATACGACCTTAGAAGGTGCACGCAAACGCTTGGGCGAGCGTAAACTATGGGCAGTGATTGAACCACGTTCCAATACCATGCGTATGGGCAGCCATAAAGATGGTTTGGCACATTCTGCACGTTTGGCAGATGAAGTTATTTGGTACCAACCAGAGGGCTTGGACTGGGATTTACAGCCTGTGATTGACGCAGCCACAAATCAAGCGGTTGTGGCGCGTACATTGGATGAGATTATCAATACCATTCGCACTGAAGCAGGCGAGGGTGATGCCGTGGTGATCATGTCGAACGGTGGTTTTGGTGGATTACATCAAAAATTAATTGCTGCGTTAAAAGCAAAATAAGCCTTCTTGAAATGAAAAAACCACACAATGTGGTTTTTTCATTTAGTCTGTTGTTGCTGTTTTCTCTAAAGATTTAAAATCTTTAAGTTTGACCCAACCTTCAACCAAATCATCTTCTATATGTTGGTTTGGATCATTAAACACCACATAAACCCACGCTTGCTTTGCATGATCTTTGTAGACTGAATATGCTGTAACATTATCATTTTGAATGACGAAGGTATCGTTCATTTTACAAAAATTTTTAGGTGCTGAATAAAAATAAATACGATGTTTCGATTGAGCCACTAATTGCCAGCGCGGGTTGATCTCCTGCTCTTTTTGATAAGCGCGTAAGTTTAATTCAAAACAGCTTGCTGCATAACTCAGTATAGGGCTGATCAATAATAATGAAGCGATCAGAATTTTTTTTAACATGTTGAAGTATCTAACTCAATTTTAACAATCCAACCCATGGAGGACATTAAATATATCTATCTATGCTTTGACATCCGCAAAGCTTTTTTCACGTTTAAACATCACATCTACATATGAGCATGTTGGCACAATCTTTAACTGTTTTTCACGTGCAAATCTGACCAAAGTATCTAATAAAAGACGTGCCACGCCCTGACCGCGTAAAGAATCATCAACCCAAGTGTGATTTGCAATAATCTGCTGCTTACCACTCCAGACATAGCTGATTTCAGCAATACGTTGTCCCTGTGAATTATCTAAGAAAAACTCACCCTTTTGTTGATTATCGATATGTTGGAATTGCATCTATTATTTCTCATTGATGATTTGTGACACAATTCCACTTTAACAAAGCCGCCTTAAGATTTCAAAACATCATGTATCGATTGATCTTTATCAAATACAGACTTTGAAAAAGGGCATAGAGGGATAATTTTCACATTTTTTGTACGTGCCATATCCACCACTTGATCCAATAATTTACGCCCTACACTTTGACCACGTAACTCATCTTCTACGAGTGTGTGATCAATAATCAACATATTTTCACCTGCCCACGTATAGGCCATTTCAGCCAAATGGTGACCGTCTTCACCAATATAAAACTCACCTTTTTTTCCATCATCTTTGTGTCTAATTTCTAACATTTTATTTACTCTTTATATACATACGAATCTAAAAGCACATTCAAAATGCCATAAGTTTATTGGGTTTATTGTTAAGTTTTGTCCGACAATCCTGATTTTTATGTATCAAAACTTAAGCTTAACTTTATGCAAAAATCAGCCTAAAATTTAGCGCTAATCTTTGAAAATATGATCATGTCCAGTTCATCTCCCCAAATACCTTCACCCCAATCTGCCCCCAGTGAAACCCAGCAATGGATCAGTGTAATCAGTCTTGCCTTTGCAGCTTTTATCTTCAATACCACAGAATTCGTGCCTGTAGCTTTACTGAGTGATATTGGTAAAAGTTTTAGTATGCAAGCCACAGATGTCGGTATCATGATTACGCTGTATGCATGGGTGGTTGCACCGATTTCTCTACCCATCATGTTGCTCACTAAAAATATTGAAAGACGTTTTTTACTGATTGGCTTATTTATGGTTTTCGTTGCCAGTCATGCCTTGTCTTATTTTGCATGGAGTTTTGATGTACTGCTTGCCAGCCGAATCGGTATTGCATTTTCACATGCGCTGTTTTGGTCGATCACTGCATCACTTGCTGTTCGTGTCGCTCCCAAAGGCAAGGCGTTTCAAGCTTTAGGTCTATTGGCCACAGGTACAGCACTGGCGATGGTCTTAGGTATTCCATTTGGCAGAATGGTTGGAGAATCCTATGGTTGGCGTAATACTTTTGGTTTGATCGCCATTGGTGCAACAATTGTTTGCCTGATCTTAGCCAAAACCTTGCCACGCTTGCCGAGTGTTAACTCTGGTTCTTTAAGCAGCTTAAAAGTATTTCTAAAACGTCCAAGTTTGATGATGGTATTTGCCCTTACTGTAATTGTGATCACAGCACAGTTTACGGCTTATAGTTATATCGAACCGTTTGCCTTAAATGTCGCACATTTTAGCTCAACACAAACCACAACATTATTGCTCATCTACGGTGCAGCAGGCTTTTTTGGCTCGTATTTATTTGGAAAATTCGCTAAAAAATATCCCAGATTGCCGATCCCGCTCAGTAGTCTGGTCCTGGCAATATCTATGTTGTTACTTACGACACTAAGCATAGATTTTATCAGTTTTAGCGTATTGAGTTTGTTCTGGGGAATGGCAATTATTTGTTTTAGTCTAGCCCAACAGGCCAAAGCCTTAAATTTAGCCGCTGATGCAACTGACGTGGCAATGGCGATTTATTCTGGACTTTACAATGTTGGTATCGGCGGTGGAGCATTACTGGGCGGTTTAGTCACTGCCAGTTATGGACTCAATCATATTGGTGTGGTGGGCGGTATCATTGCCGTATTAGGCACACTGCTGGCTTTAGTACTGGTACAACGTAAAGATTTTATTCAAAAAGCGTAAATTTACAAATTTTAAAGTGACATCTCAACTCAGAAACTTTAATTTAATCAAAGCTATTTAGTTATTATATGATGATCCATGCAAATGATCTTTTTGATTAGATTATTCACCACCACACTGCATCGGCAGTGTGTTTTTTTGCATTTAAAATAAATTGTAAAACCAACCCTGCCAAATGTGCGGGGTTATTTTTTGGCTCCGTGATTTGACACATCGTTACGGAGAAACTCATGTCAGCCCCTCAAAACAAACAAGCCTTGATTGTATTGGATATGCAAAATGGTTTATTTCACGCTCCACAGCCCCCATTTGAAGCTCATCAATTATTGCAAAACATCAATCAACTGATTGATTATGCTCATCTAAAGCAGATTCCTGTATTTGCAATCCGTCATGTTGGAAGTGACCACACTCCCTTGGCATCCACTAGCCCTCTGACTCAATTCATTGCAGAATTAAACATTGATCTTGATCTTGATCAGGTGTTGGAAAAAACTCGCCCAAATTGTTTTTTTCAAACTAATTTAGAACAACGATTGAAGTCATTGAATATACAAGAGCTGATTGTTTGCGGTTTAAAAACTGAATTTTGTATATAATTTAAGCTACATAAAAACACATTCAAAATTTGCACATTTCAAATAAATGTGCGATTCTCTGCGCATATAGGAATTTTTATTTCTTACACAGTTTATTGAACAAGGGGAGTAGCCTCCTCCAATCAGAATATCGTCATTACGCTTTGACAAGCCGGTATCTGAGCATTTTAGCCCATGTTATAAACGCTAAAATGTAGGCAAGACCTTGATCATGTTGATACAGATGTTTAATCATCTGGCAACAGGTCAAGGTTTTTTTATGCCTGATTGCCAGATTCGGAGGAATTGATGGAATCTATAGGCAACCCATGGCTGTATTTAGCGTTCTTCGCTATCGTCATCGTGATGTTACTGATTGACTTTTTAGGCTTTAAGCAAAAAGAAGGTCAAGAAGTTAAAATTAAAACTGCTGCCTACTGGAGTATGGCGTGGGTCAGTGTCGCTGCTTTATTTGGTGGTGGTCTATGGCTGTATTTACAGCAAACTGCGGGTGTTACCGTGGCCAATACTAAAACCATGGAATACTTTGCAGGTTATCTCTTAGAAAAATCTTTGGCGATCGACAATGTTTTTGTTTGGTTGATGATTTTTGCTGCATTTGCGATACCACAAGGCTTACAGCGTAAAATTTTACTCTATGGTGTATTAGGCGCCATTATTTTAAGGACTATATTTATCTTTATTGGTGCTTGGTTCGTTCAAGAGTTTTCTTGGGTACTGTATATCTTTGGTACTTTCCTGGTTTATACAGGGTTTAAATTCCTGAAAGGTCAAGATGAAGAAGAAACCAATATCGAAGATATGGCGATTCTTAAATGGTTGCGTAAACACATGCGAATTACGCCTAAGCTGGAAGGCGCTAAATTCTTTGTCCGTCAAAATGGTGTACTGTGGGCAACACCGTTATTTCTGGTATTAATTTTAGTTGAAGCATCTGATGTCATCTTTGCTGTGGATTCAATCCCCGCAATTTTTGCGGTCACCAGTGATCCATTTATTGTACTCACAGCGAATTTGATGGCTATTTTAGGCTTGCGTGCCATGTTCTTCCTGTTGTCTGGCGCTGCGTCTAAGATGCATTATCTACCTTATGGCTTAGGGATTATCTTATTGTTCATTGGCTTTAAAATGTTAATGCTGGATGTATTCCATATGCCAATTTGGATTTCTTTGGGGTTCATTGTTATTGTCTTGGCCATTACTGCTTGGCTATCGATTCGCCATAACAAAAAGCATCAGGAAATGAGTTTATAAACGAATAAAGCGAAGCCTTCCTCTCGGGAGGCTTTATTATTTTAAAGCAGCGCATAACAAGCAAGGATTGTATTTTTACTGCATCAGGATCATTGGGTGTCATGGACTGAAATACATTCTGTATGGTTCTCTCCTTGATCTTTAAGTGGTTCATCTACAATCACGAGTTTATGCCATCTTTGCAGAAAGCGTTTAGACTGGATTCGTTGTAAGAATGTGGCATAACTGACTAAACGAGCATTCCATCTTAACTTTAACTCAAACAAATCATTGAGCCCAAAAGGTGCAATCAGTTCTAATTGATCATGTTCTTTGAGACGAACAGCAATGGCTGTTGAGGTTTCAACCCAAACAGACAAAGCATCGAATAATGAAGCATATTGACTGATCACATTCCCATCATCGGTTTTGTACCATAGATGAACATAGGCTTGATTAACCACATCCCAATCATTGCCTGGGAATTTCTGTTTTAATTGTTGGCTTAAATGCTGCTGTTGACTCCCTGAATAATCCTTTACATCGTAAAAAACCACATCAATCTCAGTTTTATCCAGACAATAAACCTGATCGTGTAAATTTGACCATACCATATTGCGGATAACCCCTGCACTCAAATAAGACTCTGCATGTATTTCTCGCAAATACTGTAATCTCATCATCAGTTGAGGGGAGCTATAAATCATCCTTCCAAGTTGTTTTGCGTAATTCATGACGCTCTCTGTTCAACTCTATTCCGCAATCACTTGTTGTCTAAATGGTTTGAATATCGATTTATTTTCAAACTATTACACAGATAAAAAGCAATTTTATAGACCACAGACTGTACATTCAACATACATCCTCATATCATACAGCGCATAAAACAATTTCTTTTTATCATGTTATAAAGCAAATAGATAAAAAATACTCGATGATCTAAGGCTAATCATGCGTTCAAAAAAAATCAGTCTGGTTGTAGTCCCTCTTTTAATCACGGCATGTAGCAACAACAATAAACCCCTTGTTCAAGATGTTTATAATAGCCAGTATGACTGTTCTTATGATTGGAATACGGACTTGTGTGAAGAAGAAACAACAGGCAGTTCCTCCAGCAGCCATTCTTCAGGTGGGTACTATGGCGGTGCTCGCTATATCGGTCCACAATATTACGAAGGCAATCGCAAAGTAAATTATTTAGGACGTAAAGTTGAACCGTCTACAAATCTAAGTGTTGGACACCCGCAGATCTCTCAAGTCACCAAAAGTAATAGCAAATCTTCGCCCGTACGTGGTGGTTTTGGTCGCAGTGGATTCTCCTTTGGGGGTTAATCTTATGTTCTACGCAGCCTGATGATTTAAAATCTTATGAAAAGAAAATGCTTCCAAGCTCGTCCAAATTGGCAACAAGAACACGAAAAAATTGGCTTCGATTATTATAATTTACCTTCTCTTGATGGCTCAATTTACTGGTCTGAGGGCGTCGCTTATGAATTTACTTTAAAGCAAATTGAACAACTTGAAGATGCCGCCAATGAGTTGCACCAAATGTGTATGCAAGTTGCAGGAGAAATGATTCAAAAAGGGAATTACCCAGCTTATTTTCAAATTCCACAGGCAGCCATTCCACTGATTGAACATTCATGGCACCACCATGCACCCATGCTCTATGGTCGCTTTGACTTTGCCTATGATGGTCATCAAATCAAAATGCTGGAATACAATGCAGATACGCCAACAGGTCTACTCGAAGCCTCCGTCGCTCAATGGCATTGGATTGAACAAGTTGAAAATATTCCGCACCGTGATCAATTCAACAGCATCCACGAAGATCTGATTAAACGCTGGAAAACTATTTTCCCACGTGGTTCGCATATTCATTTCGCTGCTTGTCAAGAAGCAGGGCGTGAGGATTGGGGAAACCTCGAATATTTAATGGATACTGCATTTCAAGCAGGGCATCGAGTGTCCGAACTTTCGATGGAAAATATCGGATGGGATGGACAAAACTTTGTGGATTTGAATGATCAACCGATTGATCAGCTATTTAAACTTTATCCTTGGGAATGGGTTTGGGAAGAAAATTTTTCTCAATATTTAAAACCATCAACCCAATGGGTCGAACCTTGTTGGAAAATGCTACTGTCAAATAAAGCAATTTTGGTCGAACTTTGGAAAAAGTTTCCACACCATCCTTATTTACTTGAATCACATGCCTTTAATACCAATGTTTCGTTACAAGGCAAATGGGTGAAAAAGCCAATTCTCGCCAGAGAAGGTGCCAATATCCGTGTGCTAGAAGATAACATTGATCAGGGCGCTGCTTCAGGAAGCTTCTACTTTGATGATTATGATAAATACGGTTATATTGCGCAAAAATGGGTCAATACCCCATTATATGACGGTAAACTTCCGACACTAGGTCTTTGGATGGTTGGACATAGTTGTGCAGGTATGTCGATTCGAGAAGATGAATTTGACATCATTGGGAATGATGCCCATTTTGCAGCACATTATTTTGTAGAATAATTTTAAACTGACCAGTATCCAGTACAACATTGTCATTATTTTGGCAATTAAACACTGAACAATCTCTAAATGTCATATGGAGCATGTGGGCTAAGGGATTTATCCAGACAGACAAATCCCTTTTACAGCAGTGCTTATGGTTAAATTGTATGATCAGCAACACGTTTCATGTATTGATTTAAACGTATAAAAAATACAATCTGCAAAAAAATCGTAAAGGCAGAAACACACCATTCATACCACATTTCAAAAGCAGTATTTTCAAGATTAAAAAATTGATAAATGCCAAGCAGAATCAAACCAAAGGCAATTCCGGCAACAGTGGTCTGTAGCAGGATAGGGAATGAAAGCGCAGTGACTCGATTCATAAAATGTACCCCATGATCGCCACCGTTTGCGGCATAGCAACGTTGAATGCCGACAAACATAATGATCAGCGTCAATACGCCTTCTAAACCAATCACGCGAGCATCATAATAAGGTGAAAACATACCATAGTAATAAACTGCACTGACCACTAAAGCGGCGATCAAATAATAATTCTTGTAATGGCGTTTTTCTAAAGTATCTTCTGCAAGTTCATGCGCCAAGGCTCTGGTATTCCAAAAATACATAAATATTATTTTCTCTTATTTCCATCATTTGCCGACACTGTACCTATTCTTAGATTAAAGATAAAGCCACAAATTCAAATAATGGTCTGATGCTTTTCATTTTTTCACAATCTCCTGCATGAATTCCATTTTCGACACACTGGAAAATAGAACTGCTTACAGCAGCTTCAATAAATTTCAGGTACAATCAATCGAAAAAAAGATAAATTGCAGGTTTTACATGTCTTCTGTTGTGCAGAAAACGGCGATTCGCGGACGTTTTTTAGATATTCAAAATAGCGTTTCCCAAGCCACTCAAATTTTAGACCAAACTCGTTATATCGAAGATGGGTTATTGATTACCGAACAAGGTAAAATTATTTGGTTTGGTGATTGGGAAACAGGGCTGTCGCAACGAACCGATGATATGCGCATTGATCATTATCCTGACCAATTGATTGTGCCGGGTTTTATCGATACTCATATTCATTTTCCACAAACAGAAATGGTGGGTGCCTATGGTGAACAATTATTAGAATGGCTCAACACCTATACTTTTCCAACAGAAATTCAATTCGCGGATAAAAACTACGCAGATAAAATCGCACAGTTTTTTGTTCATGAATTACTAAAAAATGGCACAACGACAGCACTGGTATTCTGTACTGTACATCCGCAGTCTGTGGATGCTTTATTTGAAGCTGCTGAACGCCACCAAATGCGTTTAATTGCGGGTAAAGTGATGATGGATCGGCATGCACCAGAGGCGCTGACCGATACTGCTGAAAGTGCGTATGCTGACTCAAAAGCACTGATTGAAAAGTGGCATGGTAAAGGTCGTAATCTGTATGCCATTACGCCACGCTTTGCACCGACATCAACACCGGAGCAGTTGGCAAAAGCGGGGCAATTAAAGGCAGAATATCCCGATGTATATGTGCATACACATTTAAGCGAAAATAAAAATGAAATTGCTTGGGTCAAAGAATTATTCCCTGAGCAACAGGGATATTTAGATGTCTATCATCATTATGGGCTGACAGGGGAGCGTTCTGTTTTTGCCCATTGTGTTCATTTAGAAGAACAAGAATGGGATTGTATGCACGCAACTGATTCTGCAATCGCATTCTGTCCAACCTCCAACTTATTTTTGGGGAGTGGCTTATTTCCATTAAAAAAATCATGGGAAAAACAAGTCAAGGTCGGTCTTGGAACCGATATAGGCGCAGGTACCGCATTTTGCCACTTACAAACACTCAACGAAGCCTACAAAGTTCAACAACTGCAGGGCGATAAACTTTCAGCCATGGAATCGCTTTATCATGCAACGCTTGGCGGCGCAAAAGCGCTGCATTTAGATGATCGATTAGGCAATTTCAATGTAGGCAAAGAAGCTGACTTTGTTGTGCTGAATCTAAAAGCAACAGCATTACAGCAACTACGCCAAGAGCGAGCAAAGAATATTGAAGATGCGCTATTTGCCTTGTTTACCATGGGAGATGACCGCAATATTCAAGCCACCTATATTTATGGACAAAAAGTCTATGAGCAAGTCTGAAAAAAAACCTAAACCATCACCATCCAAGAAAAAGCTGATTTTGATTGGTGGTGTTTTTATTGTATGTGCACTGTTATTAAAACGTGATGCACACTAGGGGCTGTGAACATTTCATAAATGGCTTGCGTTGTAGGTTAAAATTAAGCAGGCAAGGCATGAAATGAAGAGAATAGCGAGACTATTTTTAAGTTTCATAACGTAGCCTGAGATAATTTTAGCCACAACCCTGAGCAAGAACAAAGCACTGCTTTGTTTGCAGCGCAAGGCGCAGCGGGTAACTAGCGTGTTTTTTTTCGCTTCTTGGTTACCTTGCGAAACGATGTTTCTCATCATTGAGAATGACTAAATTTCGTATTTCGCGCCTAGAATCGCCTAAAAAACACACCTAGTCGCAAACATAGACGAATTGTCCACAGACCCTAGATATTGAGCTTCAAATTTAGGCATTTACATTTTCAAATCGCAAAAAGGATGCATCTTCACCTGATATGTTTTAAAATTATGCCATCTTTTAGGGTGTTGCTAGTCAACACCTTTTTTAATTTTAGAATTTGGTGTTTAAGTTTTAGGTATTTCCCATGACTGTTGAAATGAAAGTAATGATTTCTGCTGAAGAAATTCATGCAAAAGTTCAAGAACTTGGTAAAAAAATTGATGCACATTATGCCAATAGTGATAAAGAACTGGTTTTGATTGGCCTACTGCGCGGTTCCGTGATTTTTATGGCGGATTTATGCCGTGCCATTACTAAAACTCACGAGCTCGATTTTATGACGGTTTCAAGCTATGGTGGCAATACGACATCCTCTCGAGACGTCAGAATCCTAAAAGATTTAGACGGAGAAATTCGCGGAAAAGATATCTTGGTGGTGGAAGATATTATCGATTCAGGCAATACCTTGAGCAAAGTTCTAGAAATATTAAGTACACGTCAACCGAATTCAATTGAACTGTGCACGTTGGTCAGCAAACCTTCTCGCCGTGAAATCGACTTAGACGTGAAATTTCTAGGCTTTGAAGTGGAAGATAAGTTCATTGTGGGTTATGGCTTAGATTATGATCAAAAATACCGTCATATTCCATTTATTGGAGAAATTGGTCTATAAGATCATCTTCGCTCAGTCCATTTTACCTAAACTGATTTAAGCGACTACGGTCGCTTTTTTTATGACTTCTCCAAAACCATAGAACAAAAATGCAACAACTTGTAGCAAATCCAATCTTTTACTTCCTGTAAAAATATTTGAATATTAATTTAATTCGATGCAGTAACTCACGACAAAATAAAGAAAAAGGAGAAAGATTATGATGTCATTGATTAGTGCCATTGTGATTGGTTTTATTGCAGGTCTGATTGCTCGAGCAATCCATCCTGGTGATGATAAAGCAGGTTTTATTGTGACTACAGCTTTGGGGATTGTGGGTTCTTTGGTCGCAACCTACGGCGGTCAGTTGCTGGGACTCTACCCGAAAGGCGCATCTGCAGGTTTTATTGCCTCAGTGGTGGGTGCAATTATCGTATTGTTTATCTACAACATGATTGCCAAACGAACTTAAAGTTTTTGTTTTGAGATAAGCACCCGGATCCGGGTGCTTTTTTATTGCCCTTAAACTTAACGTTTTATAATCCAAATTTCTGCCATAACTTCTCAATTTCTTCAGCAGGGTAGGCACCCATTGCTTTATAACCATTTGAAAAAACAATTGCTGGCGTACCTTGTAGCGCTAATTTTTTGCCTAATTCTAAATTTCGCTCAATCGGGGTTGGACAATTTGCTGGCGCAGTGGGTTTTATCCCATTTTGAATCAAATTTTTCCATGCATATTCACGATTAGCCGAACACCACACTTGTTTAGAAGGTAAAATAGATTGCACTTTGATCGGATAGATAAAAGTATAAATCGTGACATCATTGAGTTTGGCTAAATTCCCTTCAAGTGTTTTGCAATAGGGGCAATTGGGGTCAGAAAAGATGGCTAGCTGGCGTTTTCCATTCCCCCGTACTGTTTTTACTGCATCATTGAAAGGAAGACTTTTAAAATCAACCATATTTTTTTCAACAACGAGATCTTTGGTTAAATTATGTTGATCTTTTAAACGAATCATAGCGCCAACAAATATATGTTGCGCCTCTTCATTGATATACACGATTTGATTATCTAGCGTGCCACTATATAGACCTTGCATTTCAGTGGGCTTTAAATGCTCAATGTTGACATTGGGATAGTTTTGGCTGAGTTTTGATTTCACTGTTTCAATACTGGCAAAGCTAATCCCACAAAAAACAAAACTTAAACTCAACGCAATGATGTGCTTTAACATAAATCAAAAAATTCACAATATATTGTCAGCTATTAAAACACAGTTGCCTGGTGAGCTTGTTTGAAAACTGTGATTCACCAAAATGTGAGTAAAATATGCTCGACTCAAATTCAAAGTTATATTGAGTCGGTGAATGTAAGTCCCAGTGATGAAGTTTCACGTGGAACCGAGCTGAAAATCGCTATTTGATTAATTTCGACAGAAATATGGACCAATTGTTTATGGATTGCCATTGCTTCTCGAATGTGATCCGCATTTAAATTTTGATCAGCCGTTTCAAGTGCTAAAATGACTGAAAATTTGCCTTTCCCCACCTTCCATACATGAAGATCAGTTATTCTCACGTCTGCTTTAAGCGCTGTGATGACTTCACGGATTTCATCCACTACAACATGATCCATTTCAGCATCCAGTAAAGTTTTTCCCGTTTCTTTAATAAGACCAAATGACCAACGCCCGACTAAAACTGCACCTATAATTCCTAAAGAGGCATCCAAAAAATCCCAACCCAAATATTTACCTGCACATAGTGCAATAATTGCCAAAACAGAAGTCAGTGCATCTGCTACGACATGCATAAAAGCCGCTTTTTGATTTAAATCATGTCCATGATGTTCATCATGATCATGTGAATGATGGTGATGGTGATGGTGATGGTGATGGTCATCATGCAGTAAGCATGCACAGATTAAATTGACCAATAATCCCAAAATAGCAATGAGAATTGCTTCATTATAATGAATCTGAACAGGCTCAAATAATCGTTGAATCGATTGAAAAGCCATAAATAAAGCCACAACCATGAGTAAAATTGCACTGCTATAACCCGCTAGAATTTCTATTTTCCATGTACCAAAACTAAAACGTAAATCTTGAGCATAATGACGAGCAGCTCGATAAGCGGCATAAGCCAAACCGAGTGCCAACATGTGTGAACTCATATGCCAACCATCGGCAAGTAATGCCATTGAATTAAAAATCCAACCTCCCATAATTTCAAACAACATCATCAAACCTGTCAAAATGGTTGCCCATAAAATTTTCTTTTGTGCCAATGGATTACCTTCATCAAACTGATGAGTGTGTTCACGTTGAATGATTTTAAATTGCATGTGGGCATGATCCTATATACTCCCTATGAGTATATTATTTTATTTTCAAATATACTATAAGGGAGTATATTTTTAGCGGATCAGTTTATGAGTCATATTCATCAAGATAAAAAAGTCCTTAATCGTGTCAAACGTTTAAAAGGACAGCTGAATGCCATTGAAGAAGCATTGAATGATCGAAGTAGCTCGTGTATTTCCGTTCTCCAACAGGTCGCGGCAGTGAAAGGGGCGGTCAATGGTTTAATGAATGAGTTAATTGAGCAACATCTGACTGAGCATGTGATTCAGGATCCTGAAGCTGTTGATGCAGATGAATTACAAGAATTTTTAAAATTACTTAAACGCTATTCATAAACGAATTTATCTATTGAAGATCAGATCAACTGTTGAAGTTTTAATTGACCCTCTGCGGATTAAGTTCTAAGCTTTTCTCAATATATGATTTCTCTACTGCCGAACCTGCTATCTTTTCGGCATTTATTCGCAAGATTATTTGCACATTAAGTTCTAGATCTATGAATCAGCAATCATGGCGTCCATTTTTAATGGTGAGTCTTTCCTTATGTATTGGCACAATCGGTACTGCACTTGCAAGCCCGTTATATCCAATATATCAAGCACTCTGGCATCTGCTTCCAAGCCAAATCACTTATATCTTTGTGGCATATATGTTTGGTTGTTTAACCACATTGCTGTTTTTAGGACGCATGAGCAATAGCTTTGGGTTTATTCGAACCTTACAAATCGGTTTATTATGCGCGGTTATTGGTCTGACTTTCTCTGTGTTTGCCAGCAATAGCTATTATCTTGGCTTTGGTCGTTTTATCATCGGAATCGCTTCTGGGTTAATCAGTACTTCTGCAATGTTGGGTTTAATCTATACCATTCCCGATTCCCACAAGCAAAATGCAGCTCAATTAAGCTCGATTATTACAGTCATTGGCTTTGGGCTTGGTCCCTTTATTGGTGGTCTGATTGCACAGTTTTCAGCCCGTCCACTGATTACCCCTTACTTACCTGTCATTGTTGCAGCACTACTGAGTCTGTTCAGTTTATTTCGGATTAAAACTGTTCAATTTGAAAAACAACCTTTTTCAATTGCTCCTCATCTACAATTACCAGACGTACAATTTAAAAGTTTATTTTATATCACCAGTTTTAGTGCATTCTGCGCTTTCGGATCATTCAGTTTATTTGCATCTTTAGCACCTTCCTTTATACGTGATGTTATTCCCTGGCACGGTCCTTTGGTCAGTGGCGCAACCATTGCCAGTATTTTAATGGTTTCCGCGATCGCTCAATTCACTGCCAAATCAATGAACATGCACAAAGCCCTCAATATTGGACTGATTTTATTCATCAGTAGTTATTTAGTTTTGTCAGTCTGTTTACTGATGCATTTAAGTTTTTTATTTTTTATCAGTGTGATACTGGTAGGCATGGGACATGGACTCAGTTTATTGAGTGCTTTTGCATTGGTTCACCAGATGACCCAAATCGAAAATCGCGCTGCCGTGGTTTCGACCTATTTGTTTATTGCTTATTTTGGTACGATTGTGCCGATTATTTCCGCAGGATACCTATCGGATCATTTTGGTTTAATGATCGGTGTTTTAAGCTTCTGTGCAGGCGTCGGTGCATTATGCCTCTACTTGTTGATCCAACATTTAAAAACAATACCCCATAAAAGCTAGGCGCTTAACGCCTATCCCTTAAATCAATTATGGAACGATATCAATTTTCACCACTTCGATATCGGTTGGTTTATAACGATGTGTATCTACTTCACCCACGATTTTTACTTTAGTCCCTGGTTTCAGTTTTTTTAAATCAATCAGATCATCATCTACTTCGATTCCGATTGTTCCCGTACTGTCTTTTAATTCATAATGTTCATGCTTAATTTGACGCACAATCGAACCCGTTAAAGTCACGGCAGTTTCGTCACTGGCGCGTAATGCTTGTTTAATAGTGAGGTTATTTTTCGCTGCTTCTTGAATAATCACATGATCTGCCTTACTCGCCCAGACATTTGAAGTGATGGCTAATACTGCAAGTGAAAGCAATAAAGGAGTTTTTTTCATCATACACCCTTTTAAATATGTTATTGATCTTACAGTAAACAATTCAAACTCAGATGTAAAATCAGCTTACAAAAGCACAACTTTTCATTAAAAAAGCTGACACTCAGTCAGCTTTTAAGTGTGCAATTTTAGGCTTATTTGCCAATACAGAATGACCCGAAGATAACCCCCAATAGATCATCAGCACTAAAGTCCCCTGTGATTTCGCCTAAAGCGTTTTGGGCAAGTCGTAATGATTCTGCCACCAACTCTCCTGCATGATATATCACAAGTTGCTCATGTGCCTCTGCCAGATAGCGCTGAGTGCGCTTCATTGCGTCTAAATGGCGAGTTCGTGCGATAAATGTGTCTTCCTCTGGCTGAAAACCTGCATGCGCTGTAATCGCATCTATGAGCGCTTGAACACCTACATCCTGTTTCGCAGAAACGGTGATGTGACGAAAACCTTGATAATCATTTAATTCAGCAGATTGATGGGTGAGATCACACTTATTGCCAATCAGTATCAAACGCTGATGATCTAAATGGTTTTCAAAGTAATTTTGTGCAAGTGTTAAAGGATTCTCACCTTGACTCAAATCATAAACCAAGAGCAATAAATCAGCTTGCTCAATTTCTTTAATTGCACGACGGATACCTTCTTTCTCGACGACATCGCCTGTTTCACGCAAACCTGCAGTGTCCGTTAAAGTAATCGGTAAACCATTTAAGCTAATTTTCTCATGCAATACATCACGTGTAGTCCCAGCAATGTCCGTTACAATGGCACGATCATTTCCTGCCAAGGCATTGAGCAAGGAAGATTTACCTGCATTGGGTTTGCCTGCAATCACCACTTGCAAACCTTCACGCAGTAGTTGTCCTTGACGAGCAGATTGCTGTACTGCGGACACTGAAGCTTGAACTTCTTCTAGCAGACTCAGTATTTTCCCATCTGCCAAAAAGTCAATTTCTTCCTCTGGAAAATCAATTGCAGCTTCAACATGCAAGCGTAAATGGATCAGTTTCTGCAACACAGTATTTACTTTGTTGGAAAACACGCCTTGTAGGGAACGTACTGCAGAGCGTGCCGCAGCTTGCGAGGTTGCATCAATCAAGTCAGCAATTGCTTCTGCTTGTACCAAATCCATTTTGCCATTTTCAAAGGCACGCATGGAAAACTCACCGGCTTTGGCTGCAGTTGCACCAAGCTCCAATAAACGTGTCAGTAGCGCGTTTTGAATCACAGGTCCGCCATGTCCCTGTAACTCCACCACATCTTCACCGGTAAAAGAATTTGGATTGGGAAAACAAATGGCTAAACCTTCATCCAAAATATCGCCTTGTGCATCAAAAAACTGACGAAAACCGGCAAAACGGGCTTTGGGAAGCTCCTTTAGTGTCAAAGCTTGCGCAATACTGTAAGCCTTTGGTCCAGAAAGACGAATCACACCTACACCACCACGTCCTGGTGGAGTCGCAATTGCGGCAATTGTGGTTTGGTTTACAGGGTTAGCCATCTACATTTACTCAAACTTTGACAATAAAAAAAATCCGCCTAAGATTACCATCTTAAGCGGACTTTTTCAGCTATTGCTTAATCGTTAAGGATTAAACAACTTCATTTTCAACTTTGGCTTTCGCAACACTTTTATTGATAAACCATTGTTGTAGGATCGTGATCGAGTTGTTCACAATCCAGTATAAAACCAAGCCGGCAGGGAAGAACAGCATAAATACTGTAAACATGATTGGCATGATTTTGAAGACTTTAGCCTGCATAGGATCAGTCGGTTGTGGGTTCAACATTTGTTGAACAAACATCGTCACCCCCATGATCAATGGAAGGATAAACCAAGGATCCATTGCCGATAAGTCTTGAATCCAAAGCATCCAAGGTGCGTGACGAAGCTCGACGGATTCCATCAATACCCAATACAATGCCAAGAAGATTGGCATTTGTAAAAGCAGGGGTAAACAACCCGCCAAAGGATTGACTTGCTCGCGTTTGTAAAGCGCCATCATTTCTTGAGAGAAACGCATACGGTCTTCACCAAACTCTTCTTTCATGCGCTGCATTTCTGGTGCAATCACACGCATTTTCGCCATAGAACGATAGCTCTTAGACGACAAAGGCCAAAGAATAAGTTTAACCAATACAGTCAATAAAATGATTGACCAACCCCAGTTACCCACTAGGTTATGGAAGAACTGTAAACCTGCAAATAATAATTTGGCAATTGGCCATAACCAACCATAGTCTACAGTTTGGTTTAAACCTACAGCTAAATCTTTCAATTCAGACTGGATTTTTGGACCAGAGTAGAAAGTTGCATCAATGCTCATGGCTTTACCCGCTGGAACATTAATGGTTGGTGAAGTAAATCCAATGATATTCATACCATCAGCTGATTTACGTGATTCCAATTTTGCCGTGTATTGCTGACCACCGAAGTGACCTGGCATCCAAGCACTTACAAAATAATGCTGAACAATTGCAACCCAACCACCTTTTGCTTCAGTGTTGAGTTTTTCATCCGTAAAATTCGCAAATTTTAGCTTGTTATAATGCTCATCTGGTGTACCCCAAGCGCCACCCAAATAGGTTCCAAGTGTGAAAATACCTTGAGAGGTTTTTCCTGGATCGTCTGAGTTATCACGCTTAATCTGACCAAACATTTGTCCTTGCCAATTTTGCGTACTACGGTTTACAACCTGATAGCTGACATCAATTGGGTATTGACCTTGTTTGAAGCTAAACGTTTTGATGATTTCAACACCATCCGCTGTTTTAAATACCATCGGAACAGTTAAGACTTGAGAAGATTTACCTTCTTTGTCTTGTGTGGCTTTAGCATCAGCAAGGGTATAAGCATTTTTTTCAAACGAATAGCTTGGGCGATCTGGTTTACTGTCTGGACCATTCAATCCAATTAAACCAGATTGCGCAACATAGGTACGTTTTGCATCACTTTCAAGCATAACAAAAGGCTGATCACTGTCTTTGCTCTTGTCATGATTCAGTAATTCAATACGAACGATATCACCACCTTTCGGGCTAATCCAAAGATGATAAAGATCAGTTTGTACTGAAATCAATTGTTGATTTGCTGTGGCTGGTGCAGCTGTATTTTGTTGTGCAGCAGCTATATTTGCTTGTGGAACATCGCTAGAAGCCGAATTTGCTTGACCTTTTGGCAAATCAGCAGACACATCATGCGCAACAACAGCCTGCGGAGTCGCAGCTTTTGTTGCATCATGACCATAGTCTTTTTGCCAAGCCAAAATAAGCAAATATGCGGTGACTAACATGGCCCCAAGGATTGCAAACCTGGCCCATTGTTGCATATCTATTACCCCAAGTGGTTAGAGTGATTTTGGTTCAATAAACGTTCACGCAAGGGTACAGGAACATGAAGCGTTTGAGAATCTATTTGCTGAAACGAAATAAAACGAATTGTTTTTTTTGGCACGGGATCATAACCATACCCGCCCCAAGGATGACAACGGCACACGCGTTTTGCAGCCAACCAGCTACCTTTCATTGCGCCGTGCGTATGGATTGCTTCTAACGAATATTGAGAACAAGTCGGAATATAACGACAACGGGGTCCAATGAGAGGACTAATCGCAATTTGATAGAAACGAATCAACCAATGCAATAAACGAATCATTGGTTTCCTCTATTTTTGAGGGGAAGATTGAGCTATTTTATGGTGCTTTTTAACGATGCGTTGCAATTTTAGCCAAGCAAATTGTAACTGCTGAAAAAGTTCAGCATTGGGTACTGCTTCTATACCGACTTTAGGCATGACCACAATATCCAACAGATCAATATTTTGCTGATTTAAGCGAAAACTTTCACGCGTTAAACGTTTTATTCGATTTCTTTCGTGCGCACGGCGCACTTTTTTCTTAGCAACAACAATACCCAAACGGCTTTTAGGCTGTTCGGTCACTTTTGCTAAGAATATAAAATGGGGTTGATGCACTTTAAAAAGCGCACCATCAAATACACCTTTGTAATCTGCAGCGCAGTGGATTCTCACCGCTGGACTGAAACTATAAAGAGACATAACACCCAAGTCGTGTATTAACTGTTTAACGAATTAAACAGTTAAGCTGTGACGACCTTTTGCACGACGGCGAGCTAATACTTGACGACCAGCCTTAGTAGCCATACGAGCACGGAAACCATGAACGCGCTTACGCTTTAATTCAGATGGTTGGAATGTACGTTTCATATCGAAACTCCAAAATTGATCTTTCTAAAGGTTCGCGATTGTATTGTGCATTCTTTATGCTGTCAATGAATATACACATATCTCTTCTATATTTGCTCATATTCGTTGCATTTTTACCCACATGAAATTTTAACTGTCTTTCAAGCCATAAAAACAACAAAAAAAGTATTCACAACATAACTCATTATTTTATAGTATAAATAAGAGTTACCAACAGATATATCCTCAAAGTTATCCATAACTCCATCCAGATTTAAATTTGTTTCCATATTTTTAAATTTAAAAACCTGCTAGTTTTGAATTTAAATTCATAACTTGAAGGTTATCCACAAAAACATGGCTTCTTATAAATAAATTCAAATTTAAAATTTAAATTTATTATTATTAGTGTTGATTATTTCTGTGGAAAACAGGTTTTTCCCAATAAATAATCAATATTTAAGTTGTGGGTATCTGTGTTTTTATTAATTTGATAGATTGTGGATAAGTTTATGTGATAATTTATCCACAGCATGTGGAAAACCTTATCCACAAGTGCTTTGAATTTAAATTTATTTACAGAAGGTTGCTTTTTTGAGCGAATTTGCTTGAATTGTTCATGACAGATGTGGATAACTTGGTTAGAATGGCGACCCCTTTATCTAGAGGGTAGGGGGATGTCGTGTTTTTTGAATTTAAAATGGAATAGAGGAGTTTCACATGCTTTGGACGGACTGCTTAACTCGCTTGCGACAAGAGCTCTCTGATAATGTCTTTGCCATGTGGATTCGTCCGTTGGTTGCAGAAGAAGTTGAAGATACTTTAAAACTGTATGCACCTAATCCATACTGGACACGCTACATTCAAGAACATCATCTAGAACTGATTTCAATCTTGGCGGAGCAATTATCTGAAGGTCGTGTACGTAAAGTTGAAATTTTGGTTGATTCACGTCCGGGTGCAATACTCTCTGCTGCTGAACAACCTGCAACAACCACTGCTGCTTTAGAACAACATACAAGCCCGACTGTTGCATCGCCAAAACTAAAAAAAGACAAAGAGCAAGATGTTGTTTCTGCAAAAAATGTCAAAAAGAGACAGCTTAACCCATTATTTAATTTCGCTTTATTTGTAGAAGGTCGCTCCAACCAAATGGCGGCTGAAACATGTCGTAAAGTTTTGACTCAGTTGGGCGAATCTCAGCATAATCCGCTATTTCTGTATGGTCCAACAGGTCTGGGTAAAACACATTTGATGCAAGCGGTTGGAAATGCTTTATTACAGGCGAAACCCAATGCGCGCGTGATGTATATGACTGCCGAAAGTTTTGTTCAAGACTTTGTCAGTTCTTTGCAGAAAGGTAAGGTTGAGGAATTTAAAAAGAATTGTCGTTCTTTGGACTTATTGTTGGTGGATGATATTCACCTATTGGCGGGTAAAGAAGCCAGTCTGGTTGAATTTTTCTATACATTCAATGCCTTATTAGATGAGTCTAAACAGATTATTTTAACTTCGGACCGTTATCCAAAAGAGTTGACCGAACTTGATCCTCGTTTAGTCTCACGTTTTTCTTGGGGATTGTCTGTTGGTGTAGAACCTCCTGATATCGAAACTCGCATCGAAATTTTGCTGAAAAAAGCTGAAAGTAGCGGTATTGATCTACCCCGAAATTGTGCATTATTTATTGCCCAACAAGTGGTTGCCAACGTTCGTGAGCTTGAAGGTGCCTTGAATAAAGTTGTAGCAATATCCCGATTTAAAGGTGCAGCGATTGATTTGGAAGTGGTTCGTGAATCACTGAAAGACGTTTTAGCCATTCGTGCACGGACCATCAGTACGGAAAACATTCAACGTGTAGTGAGTGAGTATTTCCGTATTCCCCTGAAAGAGCTGGTGGGTCCCAAAAGAACACGCATATACGCTCGACCGCGCCAATTGGCTATGGGCTTGGCTCGTGAATTAACGGGGGATAGCTTCCCGGAAATCGGTATGGCATTTGGTGGTCGTGATCACAGTACAGTCATGCATGCTTGTGAAAAAGTGCAGAGCTTGCGTGATGAAGATCCAATTTTTAATGAGGATTATAAAAACCTCATGCGCCTGTTACAAAGCTAAAATTTGTACAAATTTTACGCTTGCAATGCGGCATAAACTGCCGCATAGTACGTCATTAAAAAAATTTATTATCTGTCTTTTCTGTCAAATTTAGTTAGAGGATTTCCACCGTGCGTTTGAAAATCGCGAAAGAGAGCTTACTCAATGTTTTATCCCATGTGGTTGGAGCTGTTGAACGTCGCCATACTTTGAATATTCTTTCAAACGTGAAAATTCAAGCTACAAATCAGGCACTTACCATTACTGGTTCAGATTTGGAAGTGGAACTGGTTGCCAGCACAACTTTAGCAGAGGGCGCATGTCTACAAGCGGGTGTAACCACTGTTCCTGCGCGTAAATTGGTGGATATCTGTAAGTCTTTACCCACGGCAGCATTGATTGATTTACAGATTACTGAAGATCAGCGTTGTATTTTAAAATCAGGGAATAGCCGCTTTGTTTTGGGGACTTTGCCTGCTGAAGATTATCCACTATTGACCAATGAACATAGTCAAGGCACACAAGTTCAAGTGACTGAACGTGAATTGAAGCGTTTATTTGAAAAAACCTCTTTTGCAATGGCCGTGCAAGATGTGCGTTTTTACCTGACTGGAACATTATTGGAAATTGATGAAAATCAACTGCGTGCCGTGACCACCGATGGTCACCGTTTAGCGCTGTGTGAAACCTTGGCATCATCCACTGCAACGCAGTTGGTTCAAGCCATTGTTCCACGTAAAGCTGTAGGGGAATTACAACGTCTTCTCAGTATTGAAGATGAACAATTGACCTTATTGATCGGGCGTGAGCTGCTGAATGTAACCATTCAAACACCAAGCCGTGATAAAGAACAAGGTGATATTACTGTTCGTTTCACGACAAAATTAATCGATGGCAAGTTCCCAGACTACCGCCGTGTGATTCCACGTGGTGGCGATAAAGTGGTTCATATCCCGCATGATGTGTTTAAGCAATCATTACAACGGGTTGCGATTTTAAGTAATGAAAAATTACGTGGCGTATTTTTGAACTTTAATGCAGATTCTTTGCAATTGCGTGCAAACAACCCTGAGCAAGACGAGGCGATTGAAGATCTAGCGATTCAATATGCCAATGCACCTTTGGAAATGTCTTTCAATGCACAATATATTTTAGACGTATTGAGTGTGTTAGATGGTGAAGATGTTGCAATGACAATGTCTGAAGCAAATCAGTCTGTATTGGTTCAAGACCCAACACAATCCAATCAGACCTATGTTGTCATGCCAATGCGTGTTTAATTGATTTAATTTTAAATCATTTGTTATGCATATTACGCGTTTAAATATACAGCGTGTTCGTAATCTAAAAACGGTTGCCCTCCTTGAGTTGCAACCGTTTAATGTTTTTTATGGACAAAATGGATCCGGTAAAACCTCAATTTTAGAGGCGATTCATTTGTTGGCAACAGGACGTTCTTTTCGAACCCATATTCCAAAAAATTATATTCAAAATAATCAAGCTGACGCGATTGTATTTGCTCAGTCCCTGACTGAAAAGATTGGTATGCAGAAGCTGCAAAGTGGTGAGCAACTGATTAAGGTCAATGGCGACACTGTGGCAACCCAAGGGCAGCTTGCTAAAATTCTACCTTTGCAACTGATTGATCCACTAAGTACCGATATTATTGACCATGGAGCCAAGCCACGGCGTCAATTGCTCGATTGGTTGATGTTTCACGTGGAACCGGATTTTTATCATGCATGGCAATATTATTCGCGTGCTTTAAAACAACGCAATACATTGCTCAAATCACAACGCAATCTGTCTTTGCAAGATTTGGAACCGTGGAACAAAATGCTTGGCGATTATGGTGAAATGTTGCATTCTCAACGTGTTGAAATTGTTGATCGGTGGAAACAATATTTACAAGAAGATTTGGCACAGTTACTCCCTGATTTAAGCATTGAAATGGAATATAGTGCAGGGTTCCATGTGGAACATGGTTTAGCCAATGACCTTATTCAATATCATCAAAAAGATGTCGATCGCCGCTATACTGAATATGGTCCGCACCGTGCCGACATCCGACTGAAAACTCCAATGGGAGATGCTGATGTGGTACTGTCCAGAGGGCAAAAAAAGTTACTCATAATGGCGTTAAAACTCTCACAAATTGCCATGTTACATGCCTGTAATAAGGAAACTGTGGTATTATTAGATGATGTAACAGCAGAATTAGATTTAAGTGCACAACAACGTTTAATTGAGCGATTGAGCCAGCTTGGTAGTCAAGTTTTCATTACCACTTTAGACCATGAATCAGTAAAAAAGCATTTGCTTGATTTGTCTATTTCCTACCAGTTATTCAAGGTGGATCAAGGTCAGGTAAGTGTTGTTGCAATATGATTTTAGATTTTAGCCAATTTTGGAAAGACCTATTTTTCACTAGGGAGAAACCATGAGTTCAGAAGATCAAATCGCTTCTCAGACAGAACAAACCAATGAAAAGGCTTATGATTCCTCTAGTATCAAAGTATTACGTGGTCTAGATGCGGTTCGTAAACGTCCTGGTATGTATATTGGTGATACTGATGATGGTTCAGGTTTACACCATATGGTTTTCGAAGTCGTCGATAATGCGATTGATGAAGCCTTAGCAGGTCATTGTGATGAAATTTTGGTAACGATTCACGAAGATGAGTCGGTAAGTGTTGCCGATAATGGACGTGGTATTCCAACAGATATCCATCCAGAGGAAGGTGTATCTGCAGCAGAAGTGATTCTGACCATTCTTCACGCTGGCGGTAAGTTTGATGATAACAGCTATAAAGTTTCAGGTGGTTTGCATGGTGTTGGTGTTTCGGTTGTAAATGCACTCTCAAGCAAACTTGAATTAACGATTCATCGTGCTGGACATATTCACCAACAAGAATACAAACATGGCGATCCTGTATATCCATTGAAAGTGATCGGTGATATTGAAACGACAGGAACAACCGTGCGTTTCTGGCCAAGCGCAGAAACCTTCAGTCAAACGATTTTTAATGTTGATATTTTGGCGCGTCGTTTACGGGAGTTATCTTTCCTAAACGCTGGAGTACGTATTGTCCTTCGTGATGAACGTGTTGCTTTAGAACATGTCTTCGATTTTGAAGGGGGCTTATCTGAATTTGTAAAATACATCAATCAAGGTAAAACCCACCTCAATGAAATCTTCCATTTTACCACCCAGGCTGAAAATGGGATTGGTGTTGAAGTTGCTTTACAGTGGAATGATACTTATCAAGAAAATGTTCGTTGCTTTACCAACAATATTCCACAAAAAGATGGTGGAACGCATTTGGCTGGTTTTCGTGCAGCATTGACACGTGGCTTGAACAGCTACATGGAAAATGAAAACTTACTTAAAAAAGAGAAAGTTGCGGTCACGGGGGATGATGCTCGTGAAGGCTTAACAGCTATCGTTTCAGTGAAAGTGCCAGATCCTAAGTTTTCATCACAAACCAAGGAAAAATTGGTATCCAGTGAAGTGAAACCTGCGGTAGAGCAAGCCATGAATAAGGCTTTCTCCGAGTATCTGTTGGAGAATCCTCAGGCAGCAAAATCGATTGCCGGTAAGATCATTGATGCAGCACGAGCGCGTGATGCGGCTCGTAAAGCACGTGAAATGACCCGTCGTAAAAGCGCGCTTGATATTGCGGGTTTGCCAGGTAAATTGGCAGATTGCCAGGAAAAAGACCCTGCACTTTCTGAACTCTATTTGGTCGAGGGTGACTCTGCGGGCGGTTCTGCAAAGCAGGGGCGTAATCGTAAGATGCAAGCCATTCTTCCGCTAAAAGGTAAAATTCTCAATGTCGAACGTGCTCGATTCGATAAGATGATTTCATCTCAGGAAGTCGGGACATTGATTACTGCATTAGGGTGCGGTATTGGTCGTGAAGAATATAACCCCGACAAGTTACGTTATCATAAAATCATTATCATGACCGATGCGGACGTGGATGGTTCACATATTCGTACTTTATTGCTCACTTTCTTCTTCCGTCAAATGCCTGAGCTGGTAGAACGTGGTTATATCTACATTGCACAGCCTCCCTTGTATAAATTGAAGAAAGGCAAACAAGAACAATACATCAAAGACGATGAAGCGCTTGAAACCTATCTGATTTCAAATGCAATTGATGAATTGGAATTGCATGTAAGTGCTGATGCACCTGCTATTCGTGGTGTAGCACTGGAAAAAGTGATCGCAGATTATCAAACTTCACAAAAAAGCTTGAATCGTTTAACGCTACGTTATCCTGCGACTTTGCTTGATGGTTTGTTGAGTCTGGATGCATTCAAACTTGATCAACATCATGAGCAAGATTATGTGCAGCAATGGGCTGAAAAGCTTCAATCTACTATTGCAGCAATGCAGCCTAGTCTGCGTCCAGAATTGAGCTTGGAAGCATTTGATAAAGAAAATGCAGATGGAAGTAAAACGACAATTTATTTCCCACGCATCACCGTTTATGTACATAATTTGCCACACAGTTATTTATTAGATGCAGGTTTACTCGCATCGAGTGAATACAAACGTTTATTGCAAAATTCGAAGAGCTGGTTCAGTCTGTTAGAAGATGGCGCTTATTTGCAAAAAGGTGAGCGTAAAATTAATGTTTCGAACTTCCATCAGGTTTGGCAGCACATCTTAAGCGATTCACGTCGCGGCATGATGATTCAACGCTATAAAGGTTTGGGGGAGATGAATGCGGAACAACTTTGGGAAACCACAATGGATCCTGAAAACCGCAATATGCTCCAAGTAACCATTGATGATGCAATAGAAGCAGATCGTATGTTTGCATGTTTGATGGGGGATGATGTAGAACCACGTCGTGCTTTCATTGAAGAAAATGCACTCAATGCCGATATTGATGCTTAATTGATGATATGCATTGTAAAAAGGGAATAAACTTTGGTTTGTTCCCTTTTTTATTGTACCGATATTTATTTAAATAAATGATTTTTAAAATTTAAATCAAAAATAGGCGAAAAAAAACCAGTTCATAAAAACTGGTTTTTTTAGTTCAAACAAGTCGTTACTTAAATGTATTATTCACCGCCAAGTGTACATTCAAAGTTTGCTTTATCTACCGAACAACGTGCTTTCTTCAACACAGACATCATACCTGCATCATAAATACCTTGTTTGGTTAGCTCTAAGCGACCATCACGCATTAACTTTTGATATTTTAGTTTATCTTCAGCAGTTAAGTTCATTTTGTATTTTGCTGGAATGGTTGCTTCCAAGCGGTTGATCATTGCAAAACTTTTTGGCAGGTTTTTCACAAAATAATCACGAGATTTTTGACCAAAGCCAGCTGGGAATTTCTCAGGGCGAATCACAAAGTCAGCGGTTACTTGTAGTACCGGGAAGTTAAACATCGCCCCATTTGCACCTAAACCTTTTTGAATTTCAAGTGGTTTATAAGCATATGCAGGCGCACCAACCATATCAACCTGACCATTGTTGAATTTAGCAACAAAGTTGGTGATATCTGATGGTACTGCTTGTGCGCCTACACGCTGTACCAGTATTTTTTGAGCATTATCATAACTCAACACCGCAAATTTCTTACCTGCCGCTTTTTCAATTGAGTTGATGTTTTTATCACGTACGAAAATAAATGCTGAACCTAATGGGGCAATCCCTGCAACTTCGTATTTTTTACCACCTAAGGTTGTGGTCATTTTTGCTGCATTACGTGCATCTAAAGCAAAAGTAATGGCTTTTTGTGCAATCGCATTACTTGGTACACCACCAATTGAATCGATTGAACCTACAAATTTATTATACTGACGTGCTCGCATTGCGGTCATGAACACGCCATCACATTTACCTGCTTTAAAATCATTATCAGCAACAGCTTCGTCTTGTTTAGGGATAAGATTAATATCTGCACCCCAACTTTTTGCTGTCAGTGCCCATTCTTGAGCCATCTGAAATGATTCACCAGATTTACCCAATAAGTCGAATACACAAACATCAATAGCAGCTTGAGATGCTGAGCTCACTCCAAGCAAAGAAGTAGCGGCAATAGCGTATGCAATTTTTTTCATATTTTCGTCCTGATCTATTTGTTCATCTTGAGGAACTTTCCTTAAGCGCAATATTAATCAGCTTTGTTTGAAAAAAATAGAGTATTTACTCCATTTATTTTTATTTTTTTGATAATTATTGTGAACTAGTTGGTTCATTTTATTACATATCATTCATTTTCATAACTAAATCAATTTTTTAAGCAAGCGATAGTAGTTTTATTACAAATTGTTTGTATGTAACAAAATTGTGTAATTTTCACTATTTTTGCTCAACTTAATTTGTTTTTTAAATTAGAGGGACATTAAAAAAGGCGACGAATGGATAAATTTTATACTTGAATTGTGCTTTATTCTTGATCAAAATGTTGTTGATAAGCCTGTGGGTAATTCTGGGTTTAAAACGAATTTTGACTGCAGAATGTACAATTTTTAATTTTTAAATACGATAAAAAATCTTAAAAAATGCAGGATGAGCATAAAAAAACAGGGATTCAATCTGAGTTATCCACAATTATCTGATCGGAAGAGTTTAAATTTGAACAAAATTTAGTAGAAAATACTATGCTGAATGATTATTTAGTTATTTTAATATGTTCCACGATTGATTTTTTAATTATAAATAAAAGTTATGTATTTTTTTTAGAGATTTTAGAAAGTTTGAATCAAAAATTATTCAATAAAACAGACTGGATATTTTCCGTATCAAAAAAGGATCAGCTAGGGAGAAATGCTTTACTGAGGTTGAATCTGCATCAAGAACGCATTAAAAATGGTCTTGTACGTTGAAAATCAGAATAGAATAGTGAGGAGAAATAAAAAATTGGTGACTGTTGGTGTCGGTTGAGTAAATCATGAGAGATTTTGTCAAATGCTTATCACACTATTAAAATTTTTTTAATTATAAGTTTTTGATTTATTTGTTTTTTATAAATAAAGCTAGAGATGGGTAATCGCATCTCTAGCTAATTCAAAAAAGACTATTCGAAAGAGCTTTCCAATGTTTCAAGCTCCATCATGAGCTCTAACATTTGCTCTTCAGCTTGTTCTAGCTTTGTTTTGAGTTCTGTTTGTTCATTCATTAACTTGAGCAAATCATCCTTACGATTTGCTTCATAAAGTGCTGAATCTGCCAAAGCTTCCTCAATTTCAACAAGTCTAGGCTGAATTTTTCCGATTTGGCTTTCAATTTTCTCTATATTTTTACGAATCGGGCGACTTAGTTCACGTTGGCGTGCCGCTTCTTTACGCTGAGCTTCCTTATCAAGTTTGGAGATGCTGGTTTTGACAACAACTTGAGATTGAATAGGCGCACTTGGTTTTTGCCCATTTTTCATCATGTCGATACGTGCTTGACGTAACCATGCTGCATAATCTTGTAAATCACCATCAAATTCTTTACTTTGACCTGCATGAACTAAAATCAGTTCATCACATACGGAAGCGATCAATTGACGTTCATGTGAAACCAGTACCACAGCACCTTCAAAATCTTGTAGCGCCATAGTTAAAGCATGACGCATATCTAAATCTAAATGGTTGGTTGGTTCATCAAGGATAAGCACATTGGGACGTAACCAAACAATAAGTGCTAAAGCCAGACGGGCACGTTCACCTCCTGAAAAACTTTCACTTGGGGTGTCCATGCGTTCCCCGCTGAATCCAAAGCTACCTAAAAATGAACGTAGCGTCGCTTCGCTTATTTTTGGGTCTGCGATTCGTGCAAGTTGTAACATTGGACTTGCGTTACCGTCTAAAGCATCCATTTGATGCTGTGCAAAATATCCAATATTCAATAATTCAGAATCTTTACGAACACCTTGAAGGAGCGCTAAATCTCCGACTAGTGATTTAATCAGCGTCGATTTACCCGCACCATTCATACCCAATAAACCGATACGGCTGGTTGGCGTGATCTGTAAATTTACATTGGTCACAATCAATTTATCGCCATAACCAATATCTGCATGTTCCAATGTAAGTAAAGGTGAACTCATTTTGCTTGGTTCACGGAAACTAAACGTAAATGGATTGTCGACATGGGCAGGGGCAAGTTCCTGCATTCGTTCCAATTGTTTGATACGACTTTGTGCTTGTCGTGCTTTGGTCGCTTTGGCTTTAAAGCGGTCAATAAATTTTTGCAGATGTGCTTTGGCTTCTTGTTGTTTTTCAAAAGCCTGTTGCTGCTGTGCTAATCGTTCAGCACGTGTGGTTTCAAAGGTAGAATAATTACCTGTATATAAAGTCAGGATCTGATTTTCAATATGTAGAATATGATCCGTAATGGCATCTAAGAAGTCTCGGTCATGCGAAATTAAAACCAGTGTACCTTCATATGCTTTTAACCAATCTTCCAACCAAAGAATTGCATCCAAATCTAGATGGTTGGTCGGTTCATCGAGTAACAGTAAATCTGAACGACTCATCAATGTACGCGCCAGATTTAAGCGCATACGCCACCCACCTGAAAAGCTAGACACTAAAAGTTCGGATTGATGTTCAAAAAATCCTAATCCAGCCATGAGTTGGGATGCTTTGGAGGGAGCCGTATAGCCATGAATTTCGTCGAATCGGCTGTATAGATGTGCCAGCTCATCATTGCTTAAATTTTCTGGATGATTTAATTGATCTTGAATTTGCCAATATTCTTCATCGCCAGACAACACAAAATCAATCGCTTTCATATCTAAGGCTTTGATTTCTTGTGCCATATGAGCAACAGTCCAAATATTTGGTCGAGTCAAACTGCCACTGTCGGATTCAATCCCACCGAGTAATGCAGAGAATAGGGTGGATTTACCTGCGCCATTGACACCTGTTAAACCAATTTTCCAACCAGGGTGGAGTTGCATAGACGCTTTTTGAAATAAAATGCGTCCACCGCGACGAATTGAAAGTTGATCTAACTGAATCATAAGAAACTGACTGTTGCATATTGGATGCGATATATTAAAGGATAAATCCCAGAGTTCAAAAATTGTATTGAACAAAACCGATAACAAATTTGTTTTATGGTTACAAATAACAAAAAAAAGTGGAGTGAATCTGATCCATAAATTTTTTTGCGATGCTTTATCAACACCAGTGAAATTTTTATTTTTTAGTATGTTTTAATAATTTTTAAACATTATATATTTGATGTTAATAATTGAATTTTAAATTGTTTTATTTTGAAAACAATGCTAACCACAATTTTCCGATCAAAAAATGATAAAAATGATTGGTTTTTGTGTAGTATGTATCACATTATTATTTATTAAATGTGTATTGAGGCAATTTATTATGGATTGAATTGCTTACATAAATTTCAATTTGTCTGTAAATAAATATGGAAGTTTAGATGATGAATAGGGCTAAATATTTACTTCTTATTGTTTCTATTTTTCTGTCACCTTGGGCACAAGCCAGGCAAAATGTCTGTGTCTTTGATTTACTGGGAAAGGCAGGTGAGTCTTATAAATTGATGGAAGAATGGGCTTTGGCATCAAAAGCATGGGGTGCAGACGTCAATTTAACGGTATATCAGTCAGAAGAAATGGTAGATAAAAATTTTAAGACCAATAAATGTGATGCTGCTGCAATGACCACAATGCGCTCGCGTGAGTATAATAAATTTGGGGGTTCAATTGATGCTTTAGGCGGTGTACCAAATAATGCGATTGCACAAAAAGCCATTACTTTCGCCTTGGATAAGCGAAATGCAAAAAGATTGATCTCTGAAAAAAATGGCGTTAAATACGAACTGGCTGCTATTACACCTATTGGAATAGCCTATATTTTTGTCAGGGATCGTTCTATGAACACCTTGGAAAAAGGCAAAGGCAAAAAGTTTGCTTATCTTCATTATGACGTTGCACAAAAGATAGCAGTTGAACGTGTAGGATCAATCGGTGTGCCCTCAGATATTTTTAATTTTGTTAAAAAATTTAATGATGGCGAGGTAGATGCAATTGCTTCGCCTGCCTATGCCTATAAACCCTTAGAAATTTATAAAGGTTTAGCTACAAATGGAGCGATGTTTACGTACCCTGTAGTCAATGTCACAGCTGATTTAATTATCAAGCCAGATCAGTTTCCAGATGGATTCGGTATGAAGTCACGAGAATGGTCTGTAAAACAATTGACCAGTTCCTTTAAAAAAATAGAAAAGATGGAAGCTGAAATTCCTGCAAAATATAAATTAAATGTAACCAAGGATGATGCACTGCGTTATCAAAAATTGTTGAGAGATGGGCGTATTGAACTCACCAAGAGGGGAATCTACGACCCAATAATGATGTCTGTCCTGAAAAGAGCACGTTGTACCGTTGACCGTACCAATTTTGAATGTTCTCTTGCAGGAGAATAGTATTTAATGATTGTGACAAAAAAAGCCATCAATATTGATGGCTTTTATCGCAAATTTAACAGTGATTAATCAGTCAGTGAAAGTCACTTTGGCAATCGCTTTCTTGCTCGCTTGAATCACTAGCGTAACATTTTCTTTTACCGTAAAGCTGGCATCGACAACTTGCCAATCAACCTTAACGGCTCCACGTGAAACAGCATCTTTAGATTGTGCCGAATTTTTAGTTAAACCAGCAGCGCGCAAGATAGAAACAATCGAAATTTCTCCATTGTATTCTCCACGTGAAATTGTCACTTCAGGCGTACCTTCTGGCAATTCACCTTCGGTGATTAAGTTGCCCGCACCTTTATGTGCGTGTTCAGCAGCTTCAGCACCATGGAATCTTTCGACCAGCTCAAGTGCAAGAATTTTCTTGATCTCCTGAGGATTACGTCCTTCAGCCATTTCTTTGAGAAGAACTTCAATGTCATCCATAGACTTAAAGCTAAGCAATTCAAAATAGCGTTCAATCAAGCTGTCAGGCATAGAGAGCACTTTTTGGTACATTGCGCCTGGAGCATCAAATACACCAATATAATTGCCTAATGATTTAGACATCTTGTTGACACCGTCTAAACCTTCAAGAATAGGAACAGTGATACATACTTGAGCTTCTTGATCATAGCGTCCTTGCAGTGTACGCCCCATCAGCAGGTTAAATGTTTGGTCTGTTCCACCAAGTTCTACATCGGCTTCAAGCGCGATTGAATCATAACCTTGAACCAAAGGATACAAGAACTCATGAATCGCGATAGGCTGATGGCTGTTATAACGTTTTGTAAAGTCATCACGTTCTAACATACGTGCCACAGTCTGTTGCGAAGCCAATTGAATGAGATCAGCAGCAGTTTTTGTTGCAAACCATTCAGAGTTAAAACGAACTTTGGTTTTATTTGGATCAAGAATCTTAAATACTTGTTCTTGATACGTTTTTGAATTTTCAAGAACTTGTTCACGTGAAAGTGGAGGACGAGTTGCACTTTTACCTGTTGGATCACCAATCATGGCGGTATAGTCGCCAATCAAGAATGTGACATCATGTCCGAGATCTTGAAATACTTTTAATTTATTAATTAAAACCGTATGACCCAAATGTAAATCCGGTGCAGTTGGATCAAATCCCGCTTTAATTTTTAAAGGACGATTTTCTTTCAGTTTCTTCAGAAGATCTTCTTCAGAAATAATTTCGTGAGTGCCTCGGCGAATGAGGGCAAGTTGTTCTTCAGCCGGCAGGAAATTTGACATTACAAAAACCCAAATACTTCAGTTAGACTATTTGTGCGATATACTAACATTTTTTCAGCATAATGCAGGCGAAGAATATCTCATGACAACAATCTATATTGGCGTAATGACTGGAACCAGCATGGACGGCGTCGATTTTGTTGCAGCTTCATTTGATCCTTTACATGTTCATGCCACACTAACTGTCTCTTTTGATCCTGATTTAAGGGATGAATTGATGGCATTGACCTTACCCAACGATAATGAAATCGACCGAATGGGTAAGGCAGATGTGGCGCTTGCAACTATGATTGGAAATGGTATTAACCAGCTGATACAAGAAAATAACCTGGATCGAAGCCAAATCAAAGCAATTGGCTCACATGGGCAGACGATTCGACATCGTCCAGAGCATGGCTTTACCTTACAAATTGGTGATCCCAATATCATCACTGAAATTACTCAAATACCTGTAATTTCAGATTTTAGACGTCGAGATATGGCAGCAGGTGGACAAGGTGCACCATTGGTTCCTGCATTTCATCAGGCATTGTTCCAACACGAGAGCATTCATCGAGTGATTCTGAATTTGGGCGGGATTGCCAATGTCAGTATGCTGCCTGCGGGCGACCAACAAGGGGTTTATGGTTTTGATACGGGCCCTGCCAATATCCTGATGGATGCATGGTGCCATCGCTATACAGGGCAGCCTTATGATGAAAATGGTAACTGGGCAGCCTATGGTCAGCCGATCCGTTCTCTATTAGACCGTTTACAGTCACATGAGTATTTCTCTAAAGAACCACCTAAAAGTACGGGTCGTGAAGACTTCAATCTGGAGTGGCTGGATGAACAAATCTCAGATTGGCGTAATGGTTTAGAATATGATGAATTAGAAGATACCCCTGAAAATGTCCAAGCGACATTAATGAAACTGACCACGCGTGCAATTAAAAAAGCCATCTATCGTTCACCTTTAGATACTGGTGAGGTTTATGTTTGTGGGGGGGGTGCCTATAATTCGCATTTGTTAGAACAACTTCGCTGGCGTCTGCGTAAACACAATTGGTCTGTGCAATCGACCTCTGCCTTGGGTTTAGCCCCAACATGGGTGGAAGCAACAGCTTTTGCTTGGTTAGCAATGCGGTTTGATCAGCAGCTGAGTGGAAATTTACCTGCAGTGACGGGTGCAAAAGATTATCGTATTTTGGGAACGATTACTGCTGTTTGAGGTTTATCATCAGTAAGGTGAGCGCTTCGCCTTACTGATATGAGATTCAGAGCAAAAAATTCTGTTCTATGCTAATGTTTTCAAAAATTAACTGTAAGTTTAAGCATCATTTATCTGTAGATGATCGTAAAAAAAGAATTTCTGTCGAACAATGATCGACCTGTTTAGCGTGAAGAATGTCCTTTACTGCTGTTAAAAAATCATGCCCAAACTTTCAAGATCAGTAAAAATAAAATTTGAGATGCCCATGAGTTTAGCAATAGGAAAACAACGTATTGAATCTTTTCAAAGAGTAGGTTTAACCTTTGATGTAATTGATTCAGGTCCTTTAGACGGACAGATTTTTGTTTTATTACATGGTTTTCCTGAAACCAATAAAAGTTGGGCCGAAACTGCTGCAATTTTAAATCAGCAAGGCTATCGAACTTTTGCCATCAATCAACGTGGATACAGTCTTGGCGCACAGCCAGAAAATCGTCGAGATTATCGAAGTTCCGCGTTGGTAGAAGACGTAAATGCTTTATTGGAAATCATCCAACAACCTGTATATCTGGTCGGACATGACTGGGGTGCTGTGGTGGCTTGGGAGGTTGCACAGCACTATCCTGAAAAAATTAAACATCTTATTACGGTTTCTGTTCCACATAAAGCAGCATTTATGCGGGCGATGCTGAGCAGTAATCAACTCTTAAAATCCTATTATATTGGATTATTCCAACTGCCCAAAATTCCAGAATTATTGTTTGAAAAGATCCCTAAATTGGGATTGGGGCTGTTAAAAGATTCAGGAATGACTGCAAAACAGCTTGAAGATTTTCAACAAGACATGGTGGCTGAACAGCGTCTAAGTTATGCATTAAATTGGTATCGAGGACTTCCATTTAGTTCAAATCGTAATCTTACTCAACCTATTCGTGTTCCAACTTTATTTATTTGGGGCAAGCATGATTCGGCAGTAAGTGCAAAAAGTGTCGAATTGAATCATCGTTATATTGCTGCACCTTATAAAGAAATCATTATGGATGCAACCCATTGGATTCCTGTTCAAAATGCCAAAGCATTAAGTCAGTATATTTTAGAAACTATTTAAAGTTGATATCGTTCAAAATCAAACTGCCCTCTAAAAAGAGGGCAGTTTGATTCAATATTGAAGAGCTTCTTCGACTAGATTGAAAAGGATGAACCACAACCACATGTTGTTGTTGCATTTGGATTATCAACAATAAAGCGCGAGCCCTCTAAACCTTCAACATAGTCTACTTTAGAGCCAACAAGATATTGGTAACTCAACGAGTCAACCAACATTTTTACATCGCCGTTGATAAATTCTGCGTCATCTTCGTTCATACTTTCAGCAAAATTGAATCCATAAGAAAAACCAGAACAGCCGCCACCCGTTACATAGACACGTAACATCAAATCTTGATTACCTTCGCTATCACGAAGTTGGCGAACTTTATTTGCAGCATTGTCGGTCAGCTCAAGTGCTTGGGCGGTCATGATATTGTTCCTCATATTTCGAATGGCTTAAACAAAAAGACCATATATTCAGTATAACATACTCAATATATGGTCAGTGAGTGAACTTTAAAGTAAATTCAGACTAAATTTATCGGATTTAATTTGGAATTATTTATAGTTCTCATCTTGTAGTGCACATTCAAAGTTTTTAGGGTCATTTTTACAACGGAACTGCCAAAGAATTTTCATCATCTGCTTGTTGTAAACACCTTGCTTGGTTAGGCTAATACGCGATTCACGCATTAACTTTTGATACCCGGGTTTATCGCCCTCAGGAACCTGCATCCAGTATTTAGCAGGAATATCTGCCTTCATCTTACCAATAATGCTGTTGGCACGAGGAAGCTGGGTTTTAATCCAATCACGAGACTTTTGACCATAACCTGCCGGGAATTTATCAGGGCGAATAATAATATTTCCAGTCACCTGTAAAAGCGGATAATTGACAATGGCACCTTTACTGCCTAAACCTTTATGTAACTCCAATGGTTTAAATACAGCAGCTGGTGCACCGATAATATCTACCTGACCATTGTTAAACTTACTACCAAAATTGGTCACATCAGCACTAACAGCTTGAGCACCAATTTGTTGAACCATGATTTTTTGGGCTTGGTCGTAGTCAAGAACTGCGATTTTTTTACCGGCAGCTTTGGCAACAGTATTGATATTACGGTCATTGACCATCAGAAAAGCATCACCAACAGGAATCACTCCGACCACTTCGTATTTTCCGTTGGTCATGTATTTGGCAAAGTTTGGATTGGCTAAGCCTTGCATGATTTTTACTGCCAGATTGAGGTCGGGAATCGCCCCAATCGCATCCAAAGAACCCGTAAAGTTGTTGAATTGACGACCGCGCATTCCTGTAATACTGACAGCATCACACTTACCCGCTTTAAAATCCTCAGCAATGACAGCTTCATTCGAATTTACTTTTAATTCAAGATCAGCACCCCAGTTCTTCGCTGCAAGTTGATAATCTTTCATTAAGGTAAAAACGTCACCGTTTTTACCAACCAAGTCAAAAACGCACATGACTTGTTTGGCTTGGGTTGTAGACGCGGCAGCCAAAAGACCTGTAGCAACAATGAGGGCATGAGACCATTTCATTATTTTTTTCCTTTCCATGATCAATATTATTCATGTCCAATCAATATGGACTTTTTACATCAAGAATTTAATTCTGGAGATGATTGATGACGCAATCAAATATTCCACTCAAATCATTCATTTCCATGGTTATAATTTGGATTTAATCATCCTGTGATGTCATATAAATCATTGCCTGAAATGAATGAAATCACAATGACTTAAATGACAATTTTTTTGAATAGAGGGAATCGCAGCATGAACCTATAAATGGCGTTGTAAAACCATGCTTTGTATTTTTTGATTTTTAAATCATTTGCTAAAATGACGCTGAAACCAATCAGGGATGAGCCTCTTAATCTCGATCAAAGTCACGACCTCGACGATCATCACGTTTTTTATCGCGTTGATTTTGGCGGTCACGCTGTTGCCATTGTTTTGAATCAGCTCTGTTGTCCCAACGATGTTCATGATTAGACTTATTGTTCCAGTCTTGTCGGCGTTGCTCCCATTGCTGTTTTCTGATTTGATCACGTTTGGCTTGTTCATATTGCCAACGTTGTCGATCATGTTGAGCTTGGCGCCGTTCTTGTTCCATGCGCATTTGCTGTATACGATAAGCACGCTCACGTTCCCAACGCTGACGGTCATATCTTGAATCATAGCGTGGAGCATAGCCATAATCACGATAGATCGGCTGTCCATAACCACGTGCATCATAACCTTCATCAGGAAAAGCAACGCAACCCACTGCAAGAATAGATGTCATGAGTGAAACAAACAATGCTTTGATAGCCATAAGTTGTCTCCGTGTAATAACCAAAATAGCAAAAAAAAACTGAGATATAGCAAAATAGTCAATGACAATTCATTTAAGTCAGATTAGCGTATTTAAAATTTATATTTGTATATCGATGACAAGACTTATATAAGATTATAGTCAGTCAATTCCTGATCATGTAGAAAATATGAAGAATTTGGACATTTAAGGAAGAAACATAATGGTTGCTTTTCAACGTAATATTCATGATTTAGTCGAAAAGGGGCAAGGTTCAGCAGGACGTGCTGTAGATCGTTTGCCAACATTTGCTCAAGAGTCTTTAAGTAAGTTATTAGGATATCCTTATCAATTTCCTCAATTGGACAGTTTTACTAAATGTTTAATGGCTGCTCAACTCAAGCAAGGTAAAGTAGGCTTTATTGGTGAAAATGTAGAACGTTCTAGAAAGCAGTTTGAATCACAAATGCAATCTATTATCAATAAACCTACCCATGTCCAGTTTGTAGAAGATATTCGTTTGCCCTTACAAAGTGGTAGTGTTTATGCCCGCCACTATCATCCAGCACCCAATAAAAAATTACCAATGCTTGTTTTCTATCATGGGGGTGGTTTTGTTGTGGGGAGTGTTGATACACATGATGAAGTGTGTCGATTAATCGCAGCACATGCAAAAGTTCAAGTATTGAGTATTGAATATCCACTTGCTCCAGAAGTTGGACCCCGCGAACTGATCCAGTCATGTGAAGATGCTTTGGCTTGGGTCTATCAAAATCGCCGTCAATTTAAAATTCTAAAAAATCGTATTGCGGTGGGAGGAGACAGTGCTGGAGGCAATATTAGTGCAGTCGTGGCACAACGGACAGTAAATTCAGTCTATGCCCCCCAAGCTCAATTTTTAATTTATCCTGCAGTTGATTTTAAGAGTCGACATCCGTCTTTCTTTGCGTATAAAGATGGCTTGGTTTTAACAGGATCTGATATTGACTATGTGACGGACTATTATGTCACACGTTTTAATGTCGCCTTGGATGATCCAATCATTTCACCAACCAATGGTCCTCTCAAGAAACTTGCCCCAGCCTTTGTGGTCACAGCAGGGCATGATGTATTACATGATGAAGGTAAAATTTATGCCTATAAACTTAGACAAAATGGTGTCAAAGTCCATTATCATGATTATGAAGATCAAACTCACGGTTTTATTAACCTGACACCAGTATCAAGAAAAGCAAAAAAATACGTCATTGAAATGAGTAAAGAGTTTCGTAAATTTTGGGATAAACAATAAAGTTGATTATATATTTATGACCACCAATGATGGTTTCACGTGAAACCATTATTGGTGGTTAAAAAACAATCACAATAGATAAGTGAAGAAAATTACGTAGCAATGGTTAAGCTTAGGTATATAAAAATAGTGAGTTCATTTAAATAATTCAATTTTCAGTTTTCTCAGCACTGACAAATGTAGAGTAATAGTAAATGTGCTGTAATGTCATTTTTCAATCCTATAAAAGCACACTAATATAAGCGCAAATGAATCAAATCAGTTTAAGGGAAAAGCCAATGATGAAAAAAATCGGTATGGGCGTTGCTTTGAGTGTTCTCATGCAACCCGTATTTGCCAACACAGATATGCAAATCAAAACCAACTTAGGCAACATCAATATAGAACTATATGATGATCAAGCTCCCGTTTCCGTCAAAAATTTTAAGAACTATGTGAATAGTCAATTTTACAATGGCACCATTTTCCATCGAGTTATTCCAGGTTTCATGATTCAAGGTGGTGGTTTTGATAGCAGCATGAAAGAGAAGGCAACTCAACCGCCAATTCAAAATGAATCGAGTAATGGCTTAAAGAACCTTCGAGGTACTTTGGCGATGGCAAGAACCAACGCACCGAATTCAGCAACCAGTCAATTCTTTATTAATGTGGCAAATAACGATTTCTTGAATAGATCTGCCGGCAATCCTGGTTATGCTGTATTTGGTAAAGTCACTCAGGGACTCGATATTGTCGATAAAATAGTGCAAACCCCAACAACAACAGTAGGCATGTATCAAGATGTTCCTAAACAAGCTGTAAAAATCATCAGTATTCAAACCATAAAAAGTAATGTCAAAAAATAGTTAAAAAATAAAGCAGAAATATTATGTTCATATTTCTGCTTTAATATTAAAAGCTTACGCCATAATAAGCCTAAAAATGAACCAAAATAGTGCGTAAAAATACAACACTCAATAAAACAATCAGTTAAAAGCACTTGCGTGTGTAAGAAATTGCCCTATAATGAGCTCATCCCGACGCGATACAGCAAACGAACTTAGCTTAGAGGGTTAAGTTGTT
>NZ_JADAIN010000005.1:0-28293 GCF_015676285.1 Acinetobacter sp. Res13-Abat-PEC15-P4-01
AATAAGAAATCATGATTAAAAATCAATAATAAGTAAGTGTGATATATATAACATTATGATGAGTGTGTTGTATTATTTCTCACGATGTGAAGTTTCGTGTCTATCCTCTAAACTATGATTGTTATTTTTAATAAGAAAGTAGTTTTATTTGGATGGTAACTAGATTCAAACATATGGAATTATTTATTTAAGTGAACCTTGCTATGAATAAACATAGGTGATCAAAAAAATAATTCAGTACTATTTTTATTAAAACATATGAGGTTTATTGAATGAAAATTCTAACTTTATCGGCATTAAGTACATTGGTTTTGGGACTTGCTTGTACTCAAACTTATGCTGTTGATGGAACCATTACTGTAAATGGTGTAGTGACTGACAGTACTTGTACAGTTGCAGGTGGTGGCACAGGCGGTGCTGGTAATAAAGATATTATCGTGACTCTAGATACAGTACCTTCTTCTACTTTTACTACAGCAAATCAATTTGCAAGTCCAAAAAGCTTTGACTTAGAGCTTAAAAATGCTGCAGGTGGCAGTTGTGGTGCTGCAACAAATAAAGCATTGAAAGGCGTTCTATTAGAAACGGCTGTTGCTGGAGACTATGATTCAGCTAACAAAACAGCTTTAGTCAACAAAGCAGCGGGTGCATCAACAACGAATCCTGTTTTTATTCAGATTGTAACAGATTCAGATGTGGCTGTTGATTACTCAGCGGCGTGGGGAACTCAAGCAAAAAGCCCAGTTGTTCTGAATCCCGCAGATGGAACAGGTACAGCAAAAATGACTTATAAAGCACGCTACTTTACTAAGTCAGGCACTGTTGATGCACAGAATGTGACAGCGACTGTAAATTATACATTGCAATATAACTAATTTATTGTTGTTTGAATCATTCAGGGGGAGTTATGCGTTTTCTAAAAGTTGTTTTATGTGTGTTATTGAGCATGCCGCTTGCCCATGCCGGTGTATCAATAGATGGAACACGTATAATTTTCCCCTCCAATTCTAAAAGCGTAAATGCTCAGCTCAGAAATGTTTATGACACGCCTGCGCTTGTTCAGGCATGGATCGATACAGGGGATGCTAAAAAGACGCCAAAAGCTGAAGATGTTCCTTTTGTCCTTAATCCACCTTTGGTCAGAATTGAACCCCATAAAGGACAGATCATCCGGATTATTCCTTTAGATACAAGCAAGTTGGCAAAAGACCGTGAATCTATTTATTGGTTTAATATTTTAGATATTCCACCAGATGATCCGAATTTAAGCGATAAAAATCATTTGTCCTTTACTGTACGTACTCGTATTAAATTATTTTATCGACCACATCAGTTGGCGATGAAACCTACTGTTGCCCAACAGAGTATTCAATTCAAATTAGATTCGTCCTCAAAAGTCTTAACAATGAGCAATCCAACTCCGTATTACATTACTGTTTTACAGGTTGAAAGCGGAAAAGCACAAGCATTTAGTTCGGGTGAAGACGCCATGATGTTGGAGCCATTTAGCAGTCATATATTGAAGAATTTTAAAGTAGATTCAACAACAAAGAAAATATCTTATGAAATAGTCAACGATTTAGGCGCAGTACAGAAATTTGATGCCTTAATGCAGTGATAACACAGTAATAATGGATTGTTTAGCATGCTAAATTTTAAGAAAAGCGAACTTTGCTTAATGCTGCTGTCTGCGATTGCTGTGCAGGTTTCGGCTGAGGAAACTCAACAATCATTGATCGCCCAAGACAATAGCCATTTGATTGCACAGGATAATAGTCAGCTGATTGCACAAAATAATCAGATTGTGACGTTTAATGCTGCCTCATTATTTGGTAACGACCGTAATGTTTCATTGACCAATTTTGAGGTTAAAAACTTTGTTGCTCCTGGGAAGTATCTTGTACAACTATCGGTAAATAAACAAGTCATCGATAATGTTGAAGTGAATTTTGACCATTTGGATGGTCAACGTTCTGCTGTACTTTGTGTGAATGCAGCATTATTGGACAAATTTGATTTAACACCTGAATTTCGTCAAAGTTTGGCAGCAAAAGACTGTCGTACGATCAAAGATGTCAATGCAGATGCATATTATGATTTTGACTTGTCTCAATTAAAACTGGATGTGTCTATTCCACAAGCGTTACGGGTTGAACGACCTGAAGGTTATATCGATCCGACATTATTCAATAAAGGTGTGACATCAGGTTTCGTGGGTTATGCTTTTAACTACAACCGAGATGAAGACCGGGAAAACAAATACTTAGGTTTGAATGGTGGATTAAATCTTGCCGGTTGGTATTACCGTCATTCAGGGGCATTTGAATCTGAAAACTCAGGTTTGGGACATTATTATTCCGATCAAAATGTTTTATATCGAGATATGACTCGCTTAAATTCACGTTTAAGTCTGGGTCAGTTTAATACCACGACCTATCGCTTAGATAATTTACCGATTGTCGGTGCACAATTGGCATCTGATCAAGAAATGTTGCCTTGGTCTTCCCGTCAATATGCACCAGTCATTCAAAACTTTGCCAATACCAATGCTTTAGTGCGTATTTATCAAAGTGGTCAGAAGATTTATGAACGTACTGTACCGGCTGGCGCTTTTGTTATTCGTGATTTAAATGTGGCATCTTCTGGTGATTTGACGGTTGAAATCACGGAAACGGGTGGTGAAAAAAGAACATTTAATGTTGCAATGCAAAGCAACTACGACTTAGTGCGCCAAGGTCGTTATAACTATAGTGTAGCTGGTGGACGTTATCGAACACGGCATGAAACCACGGATGACAAACTATTTCAAGGAAGCTTTAATTACGGGATTAACAATGCGCTAACCATAGGTGCAGGTACAAATGTGAGTGATGACTATGCCAGTGGGTTGTTTGCATTATCTGCCAATACAATTTTGGGTGGTGTGACCGCATTTGTAGAACATACTGAATCTGAACTGTATAAAAAAGACTATCATGGACAAAAATATAGCTTGAACTACCGATATGATTGGCTACCGCAAAATCTGAATTTCTATGCAGATTATGCTAAGTATGATCATGGATATATGAGCATTTCATCGCATTTATATCAGCGAAATATCAATGATTTAACGGATAGAGAATATGATGATTTTCTATATAACTATAATTTAAAACAAAGTATGGGGTTGAGTGTTGCCAAGTCTTTTCCAAATACACGCTTGGGTAATTTTAATTTAACTGTACGTCAGAATAAATATTGGGATGATGGTCAAGATTATTATCAATACAATTTCAGCTATGGTAATAGTTGGAACAGAATCAGTTATAACATCGGTCTTTCGAGAACGGATTACTCTGATCGCACAAGAGATCGCGGTGATTCAGCTTACTTCTCTGTGACAATTCCTTTGGATTGGCGTAACAAGAATCTGTCAGTGAATGCCAGTGTACAACATGATCAAAACTCTCAGACTACTTCAAATGTAAATTTATCCGGTGTATTAGGTGCGCACAATGAGTTGAATTTTGGTGCAGGGGTGGTCAATAATCAGCACGACACGATGTTTAATGGCAACGTCAATTATTTATTGCCTGCAGTGAATTTGGGTGCAACGCTTTCAACCAACGAAAATAACACACAATATTCTTTATCGGCTCAAGGTGCTGTGGTTGGACATCGTTATGGTCTGACGCCAGTCAACACCTTACCTGATACGTATACGATTGTTCACGTTGATCAAGGGAAAGGTGCAGTTGTTTCAAGCGCTTGGGGCGTAAAAGTCGATCGCTTTGGCAATGCAATATTTCCATATAATACGCCATACAGTAAGAATGTGATCAGTCTGGATCCAGCAGATTTACCTGTGAATGTGACATTAGAGTCGAATCAAACTGAAGTAATTCCACGCAAATACAGTGCACAACTTGCAGAATTTAAAGCCAATACATCCAGTAATATTCTACTTAGACTTCGCCATTCATCTAACCAGACTATAGCCATGGGAAGTCAATTAAAAGATGAACAGGGGAATATACTAGGAATTGTTGGCGCATCAAGCCAAGTGATTGTCGATCAACAGGAAGCTTTACTGAAACCTACACGAATAGTTTGGGGAACGGGAAACCAAGAAAGTTGTTCAATTGCGGCAATTCCAGAACAGCAATTAACAAGAAAGCATACAGAAAATTTCAATATTATTGATGTGGAGTGTAAATAAGTCATGAATAAATTGTTATGGTTATCAGCTCCATTTATTTTTATCTGTTCAGAGTCGGTTTTTGCGACGTGCAGTAGTCGTCCAGCACAAGCAATATATAGCAATAGCAGTAATACAATTACTAGCTTTAGTTACAACCAATCTTTTCCCAGCGCAGTTAAACAGATGATCGGAGGGTGTAATCCTGCGATAAAAGCGAATGCGATTTTTAATGCATCCTCTGGTAATACAGACTTAACTGGGAGTAGTCCATTTGGTGTGGCGTCCAGCATCACAATTTCGGGTTCATCCGCAGATGCTGCGATATTGGCACTGGCAAAAGCGTGGCTAGTCAGTAATTTAAAAATAGCATTCAATATGTACGATAACAGTAATAATGGTTCAAAAGCAAAAAATATTACAGCATTAAATACCAACTATACTATTTTACCAGATACAGGAACTGGTCAAGCAGTTAATTTTGCAGGTGACCAATACTATATTGGGTCAGGGTCTGGAACACCCAATGTAGATACCCGTATTACAATCCAAAATATGAGCCTAGTGAATACAACTAAACCTTCCGCCGAAATTATTAATGCATTAAATGGTGCAACGATCCGGATACGATTGGGGACTTATTCTTATAAATATGCAGATTATAATGCATCTAGTAGTGCAGCGGTTACAACGGGTTCTATACAAATATATGAGGATATGACTTTAAACTTTAGTTTTCCAACCTGTACGATGGCAAACCAAAATGTGACTTTAGCACCTGTACCTACCGCAATTTTGAATAGCAATCAGACGGCGAATGAACAACCCTTTAATATCAACATAACCTGTACTGCCGCGATGCCGAATAAGCTTTTACTCGCAACCATTACCGACAGTTACACGCCAAGTAATGTAAATAATAATGGAATTTTAAAAAATCAACCGAGTTTGGCTAATGCGAGTAATGTAGATGTTCAACTCAGAGATAGCACAGACACTCCACTTGCAATCGGAACCCAAAGTTCTTTTTACGCGATTCCAGCTGGCTCTTCAGCAACAACATTTACCAAAGGATTAAAAGCGAGATATTATCGTTCAGCAGCCACAGCAACACCAGGTTATGTAAAAACACAAGCGACAGTGTCATTAGATTATCAATAGTTAAACAGTGTTAATTGTTGAAATAATTATTTATTTTAAAAAGTCGCATATCTATAATGTTATTGTCAATTTTAAGCATGCGACTCTTATTTTTAAAGAACTCAATTTTATAGAGTTTAAAAATTACATGATTTATAAACATTATTGGTCATGAGCGACATAACCAAATTTATTCAGTAAGTTTTGTTGCGTTTGTTGCATTTCTTTGATCAGCCAATCTCTAAAAATTACTTTTCTGGTGTCTTCTTCAATTGAGGAGGATGCCAATAAATAATAGGCTGAATCATCGAAGTGGAGATATTTTTCAACCTGAAAAAAATCGTGGTCAAGTTCATGCTCAATCATAAAACCAGAAACAATGGTTTGCCCTAAACCAGATAAACACGCTTCGATACATAAATAAAAGTGATCAAGCTCAATCGTGTTTAATTTTGAGATTTCAGGATATTCTTTCGCCAAATAAGTTTTAAATTTTGGGCGCGAGGTACTCAATAACAAATTTGAAGCGCTTTGTTGATTGGAGTTAACCATAAACATAAATTCATCAATGATTTTGCTACTAAAAATATGATCACCCCAAGCAAAATCATTCCTTCGAATAGCAAGATCAATATCTTGGTTTTGAAAGTCTAAAGGACCTCCACCCGTTAAAAGGGTGATTCCAAAACCGAAATCCAATTCATTAAACTTAACCATTCTCGGAATTAACCATTTCATGGAAATAGTAGGTTCACATGAGATGATTAAATTATTATTTTTATATTTTTGTTGTTTAATGCTGATTATACAATGATCGAGTTGATTAAAAACATGCTGGCAGCAATCCAGAAGGACTCTTCCTTCAGCAGTTAAAATCAATGATTTATTTTTTCTTTCAAATAAGGCAACATTTAATAGATCTTCTAAATTTTTGATTTGTCGACTTACTGCACTTTGGGTAACATAAAGGCGTTCCGCTGCAATAGTTACACTTCCCTCAATAGCCACATAATAAAAAAACTTTAATGAATTAAGTGATAATCTTTCTATCATGTTAAAGGCTCTTGTAATCAATATATTGAATTAGTTGATTTACATATTCATGTAAATCAAGTATTAGTACTTTATTTTAATAGATATTATAATTTTTTGTAATATATCGCAATGCATTTAGTCGTAAAGATTCGTAAAAATCATCTATTTTATTTATTTTTTATCATGTTTACAGGCACATTTTCCATACATATTATATAAAAACAAGGCAGGAGAATCTGTCAAATTAACCTCATTTTGGTCAATAAAGTATGTTTGATTGCTGTTTTGATCTAATACGGTTAAAAATTTATTTTGTCGGTCAATCACAATGCCATGAATTGTACTTTTAATATATTCAAAATTTTTATCAAGATAACCAGTATTAAAAAAAACTGCATCACCAATTTTAATTCGCCACTTGGATGTTTCTTTAAGTAGACCACAATGTTTACAGGTCCACTTTTTGGTTTTAAATGAAATATTGGGTTTGAGCATTAATTTTCTCCTTTTGATTATTTTCTCATATAATTAAATATTATATAAATGAGTAAATTTTTATTGTTTTGATGATTTTATTGAATAATAGATATTATTAATTAAATTTCTTCTTTAAATATGAAAATTTTTCTAAATTTAATTGAGTTTTATTTATCTCTTCGACCAACCAATTTTTAAAAACAACTTTTCGATAATCTTCCTCTAAAGGAGAAGCAGATAATAAATAATAGGAAGAACCATCTTGAAAAGGCTCTGTGATTGGTTCTAACTTACCATTATTTAAGTCTTTTTCTATCATGTATCCAGATGCAATCGTTGAACCTAAACCAGATAAACATGCTTCAATACAGAGATAAAAATGATCAAGTTCTTTATAGTTGAGCTGCGTGATCTTATCTCTAATATGATTTATCTTTAATAAAGTTCCCCAGAATTTATGCCGCGAAGAGGATATTAAAATGTTATTATTATGTTTGGTTGTATTTTTAACGAAAAACATGGTCTCATCCATAAGCTTGATACTATAAATATGGTCTTTCCAACTAATATCATCCCTGCGAATAGCTATATCAGTACTGCTGAAATTTAAAGTTTTATCAATTGTCGTTAACTTTAAATCAAAACCGCTGTTTAATTTATTAAAATCCTTTAATCTGGGAATTAACCATTTCATACATAAGGTAGATTCACAAGAGACGATAAGTTCCTTGATATTTTCCTTTTTATTATCTAGTCGAATAAGACATTTATCAATCTCATGAAAAATACCTTGGCAGCAATTTAAAAGTAAAAGTCCTTCATTCGTTAATTCTAACGTTTTTCCTTTTCTAATGAAAAGAACTGTATTTAGATCGTATTCTAAGTTTTTTATTTGTCGACTAACCGCACCTTGGGTTACGAAGAGCTTTTCTGAGGCAATTGTCACACTCTCATACATTGCAACATAATAAAAAAACTTAAATGAGTTTAGTGAAATCCTTTTAACCATTTAAGACATTACTCAATATTTTGGGGTTTGGAAATTATATTTCTATGAATCAATATGATGATTTTATATAGTGAAGATATTCTTAGCAATCTTATTAATTTGATGATTAATCAAGTGTATGGTTGAAAAAATGTAATACATTTTTTGGTCGAGATAAAATTGATTTTTATCAGTTTAATATTGATTTTTCATTCCTAAAAATCATATATTTTGTTGATTGTAAGTAATATGATGTTTGTGTGCTTGATTTATTTGATTAGAATTATTAATCAGTTCTTGCTCTATCTTGAGGTTTTTTGGTTTGATGATAAAAACTTGATGGTGGTGAATTATTTTTTAAATGATTTTTTTTGATATTCAGAGATGTTATTTGAACGGTTTTTTGGTATTTAAGGGCTGATTTTATTTTAAAAAATGAATTAAAAACTAGAGTTTTTTTATCAATGCAAAAGACATTATGAAAAGGTTAACGAACTTTAGATATGAATCATCCTTAAAGAAAATAAGAGTACTTGATTAAAGCTTTTTCTCGTGATTTTTTAATAATTAAAACGATCATTAAAGGAACAATTTCAAACAGGTGACCTTGTAATTATGGCAATGCTGATCATGAATTTGCGACAAATCAAGGGGGGGAAATATAGCGTTTATGTTGAAAATATGACCTGTACTGCTTGACTATACCGTAAGCAAAAGCGATTCAAACTTTAGATGATGAGGCAGAGATCATCAGCAATAAACCGAAGCGTCATTTAAAATCAGTACAACGGTGACTGACAAAGATGTAAGGGAAGGGATAGGTCAGTCTAAATTGATGATCCAGTATGAAAAATTTAAAACATAAAAAAAGCTACTGTGGTCAGCAGCTTTGTTATATTTGTTCACAGAAATTAAAAAGAAGAAGATTTAGGTTTTAGGTGTTCCAAGTGGTGAAATGGATAAAGCATCGTTTTGGTGATGTAGATCATTCATGTCGAGATCTGTTGTCTGTAGTCCATCAAGAATAGGGCAGTCTGGTCGATGATCTCCAGCACAGCAATTGATTAAATTCTGTAAAGTCTCGGTCATTTTCTGCAATTCAAGAATCCGCAATTCCAACTTTTCAATGTGAGATTGTGCTAATTTTTTGACGTCTGCACTTTGTCTTTTTTTATCATTCCATAAATCGAGAAGATCGGTAATTTCACTGACTGAAAACCCCAAAGCCCGTGATCTTCTAATAAATTTTAAGCGCTCTACATCTTGAATACCATATGAGCGATAACCTGAATTGTTGCGTCCCACAGTAGGAATTAAACCAATTTGTTCATAGTAGCGAATCATTTTGGCAGATATACCGACGGCTTTAGAGAGTTTTCCAATGTTCATTTGAATCTCCTTGGGTATTATTGGGTCGTCAAGGTCGGTTTAAACCGACGTAAACGCAATGCATTTCCTAAAACGAATACACTGGATAATGCCATTGCGCCAGCAGCAAATATTGGTGATAAAAGAATACCGTAGGCAGGATAAAGTAACCCTGCTGCGACAGGGATTAACAGAACATTGTAAGCAAATGCCCAGAACAGATTTTGATGAATATTGCCTATGGTTGCTTTGGACAATGCAATTGCATTGGCAACACCCTGTAGGTTTCCTGACATCAGCACCACATCTGCAGACTCGATTGCGACATCTGTTCCTGTACCAATTGCAAGACCAACATCTGCTTCAGCCAAAGCAGGTGCATCATTGATACCATCACCAACAAAAGCGATATTGCCATGTTGTGCTTTTAGCTGTTTTATTGCCGCTACTTTTCCTTCGGGTAGGACTTCTGCAATCACTTGATCAATTCCTAATTTTTTCGCGATTGCATGCGCTGTACGAGCATTGTCGCCTGTGATCATTGCGACTTCGATACCCAGTTGGTGTAATGCTTGAATTGCGCTTGGTGTGGTGGATTTAATTGGATCAGCAACTGCAATAATACCTGCCAGCGCCTGATCAATCGCAACATAAAGTGGAGATTTTCCTTCATCCCCCAAACGTTGTGCGGTATTTGCAAATGGTGAAACATCAACATTTAACTGAAGCATATAACGGTCTGCACCCACATGAATCGTATGACCATCAATCGTTGCCAAAACCCCCATACCCGTGACAGAGTCAAAACTATCTACAGGAGAGAGTTTGAGATTTTGCTGTTTTGCTGCATTGACGATTGCTTGCGCAATCGGATGTTCGGAATGCGACTCCACAGCTGCAACCAAACTTAATACCTGTTCATATTTGAAATTTTCAGTAACTTCAAAATCCGTTAACACGGGATGACCTTCAGTTAGAGTGCCTGTTTTATCTACAGCAACAATCCTAGAGTCCTTGAGTAGCTGTAATGCCTCACCTTTGCGAAATAGCACGCCCAACTCAGCACCACGTCCTGTACCCACCATAATTGAAGTGGGGGTTGCTAAGCCCATGGCACAAGGGCATGCAATAATCAAGACAGCTACAGCATTGACCAACGCATAGGTGAGGGCTGGAGATGGACCAAAAATAAGCCAGATTAAAAATGTAAGTATTGCTGCAAGCATTACGGCAGGCACAAACCATAAGGTGACTTTATCAACCACAGCTTGAATTGGCATTTTAGAGCCTTGCGCTTGTTCAACTAAACGAATAATTTGAGCAAGCATGGTTTCACCACCAACAGCAACAGCAGTAAAGGTTAAAGTACCATTTTGATTTATGGTACCTCCAACAACATCACTTTCAACTTTTTTCTCAACGGGAATAGGTTCTCCAGTAATCATGGACTCATCAACGAAACTTTGTCCATCAACGACCTTACCATCGACTGGAATTCGTTCACCAGGCTTTACAATGATAAAGTCACCTACAATCACTTCATCTATAGGAATATCGACGACTTGGTTGTTGCGTGATACATGAGCGATTTTAGCTTGTAAACTGACCAAGCGTTGTATGGCCTCAGAAGTTCTTCCTTTTGCTTTAGCTTCGAGAAAACGACCAAGTAAAATCAAGGCAACGATAACAGCAGCAGCTTCATAATAAACGTTGACGGTGCCTGTAGGTAGAATCTGCGGTGCAAATGTTGCAACAAGCGAAAAAAGATACGCCGCTAATGTCCCTACAGCCACCAACGAATTCATGTCTGGCGCGAAGCGAAACAGGGCAGGAAAACCATGGACATAAAATCTGCGACCAGGAATAATCAGGACTAAAGTGGTCAGGATAAATTGTAGATACCAACTATTTTGGATACCGATGGTTTGTGCAATCCAATGATGCAGACTAGGAAAGATATGAGAGCCCATTTCTAGTATAAAAACAGGGAGAGCAAGTACTGTCGCCAGTATTAAATCTCTTTTTAATTCACTGCGCTCTTTATCTTTTTTCTCAAGATGCTGGGTTTGATTGGGAAGCGCATTTTGGATTTGTTTGGCATCATAGCCTGCGCGATCTATGGCAGCAAGGAGTGCGTCGACGCTGGCATGCCCACTCACGGTTGCGCGTTCAGTCGCTAGATTCACAACGGCTTCTTTTACGCCATCCACTGCTTTTAATGCTTTTTCAACACGACTCACGCAAGAAGCACAAGTCATTCCATCGATGTCGAATTCAAATTTTTCATCTATAACGTCATAACCGACATTTTCTATTGCATCGATAAGTAATTGCCGTTGTAGTGGTTTATCGAGTGAAATATCTGCACGTTCTGTTGCTAAATTCACGACGGCATCTTTTACACCATCAACTTTTTTGAGCGCATTTTCAACACGACCAACACAACTGGCACATGTCATCCCCTCGATTTGTAAGTTTATTTTTAAATCAGAATCAGTACTATATGGAGAATTTGCCATTATTTATACCTTACTATTTTCTTGAATGATTTAATCCTAAACTCTCCCATCGTGGGAAGGTCAAGCGAAATAGTGTAAGATTTATGCTTAAAAACATGAGTCAAACAGGCTGATACTCTACTTGATATATCCATTGAATGGAGAGAAGATAGACCCAAATGAACGTAATATGGTCTAAGACAATAAAATAAATAGTTAAGTCTTGAATCTTGACATGAGTAAGTTAAAAGGATTGCCTAATCAGTAAGTTTAGGGATCTCATTCAATCCCTACAACTGTTGTAATATATGCTGTGGTGAACAGAATCATTAACCCAATCGACATTTCAAACAAAATGGCATAACCCAGATATCGCCCAAACTGAGACTTATGCAGTTGCGGCGTAAAAAACCATTTGTTAAATGCGGCAAGCAGCAATATACAACCGACAAACACGATTTTGAGCATAAAGCCATTGCCATAAGGGGTGCTGGTCAAAGTATCAATATCTTTGAGTAAAAGCACTGCAACACCTGCACCACAAGCAATCAGTAGACCGACAATCAATCCGGCAATTTGTCCGAATAAATGGGTACGATCTTTTAAGGCAAGTCCTTTCAATTGATGGGTGGCTTTTAATAATGGATATAAAGCTCCCATCCAAACTGAAATCAACAATACATGAATTGTCAGTAGAATTTGAGCAAAAAATGACAAATTTGCAGTGTGTCCCGTTTGAGAAAAACCATAGGCAAGTGCGAGTACGAAAAGTCCAAACAAAAAACGTTCAAGCATGGAACTCTGTGTGGTTTTTTGAGTAAACTTGATGAGCAACAAAATAAGAAGAACGAGAAAAATAAGAATGCGACCAATCAACATTTGACCCGTAACTGTATTTAAAAGTATCTGGATATAAGTGGTATTGAATATTCCGGCAAACCCTGAATCGGCAAAGCTGCCGACCAAAATCAAAAAACCGGCAATACTAGAGATCAGCCCTAAACCTGCTCCGAAGCACATATATTGAAGAATGCTCACTTTCAGTGAAATGAAGCGATTAAATAAGAAGTAACAAAATGCGCCACCTGTAATAAATGCCATACTTAAATACAAAGTGACTTTGCTCAGCCAAGTTAACCCAATCCAATATTCAGAAATCATGATTTTCCCAAATCAATACGGTGCCTAGCAATCTGCCGCTGTTTGATTGACGATTCAATATTTTATTGAATCGTGAAGCTATACTCGCCATTCATGTTGTGACCATCTTTGCCCATGGTTGTCCATGTCACGGTGTACTTTCCTTTTTTTAGACTTGGAACTGGAACATTGAAGGTTTTTTTAAGATCGTGATTCACTTTATAGTTCAGCGAAATATTTTTTTGTTGAGCATCTAATAACTTAATGTTCATCAACATTACCTCTTCTCCAAAATTTAGAGTGAGATTTTTAGGTTGATCAGTCACAGTTGCATTCATAGCGGGAATTGCGCTGAGTAATTTCACATGAGCAAGCGCACCGGTTGCTGTGAAAAGCAGCGTAATACCAAGGAATATGCTTGGTACTGCCGAGATTTTTTTTGGAATAAAGCTCATGTGAAATTTCCTATGAATATGATGATAGTTAAGCAATCGTATCACCTCAGTCTCTATGATTGCTTAACTATTCAATTATTCAATATCCAAATATACAAGAGTATGACTTTAAAATTACATTTCTGTTGTTTAATAAAATTAAGTAATTGACAATAACAAGCTGTCGAATTGAACATTATTAAAGCCAAAAACGTATAGAAAGTAACATTGTTCACAACAATTGAAATATTAAATTAGAAAGCAAGTGAAAATCACGAAAAGCAATTTAGTGCTGATTAAAATAATGAATTAACCTATTCATTCTTAAAAATAATGGAAAAAATCACCAGCCCATTTCTAGATTCTGCATAAATCAAGGCATTGTGCATATCCAATATTGACTTGGTAATTGCCAAACCAAGACCTGTGCCATCTTCAACTCTTTGGCGTGATGCATCGGTTCGATAAAAACGGTCAAATACGCGAGATAATTGTTCTGGAGAAAGGACAGGTCCCTCATTTTCTATCGAAAATAAAGTATTTTCTGTTTGTTGTTGAAATTTAACACGAATGACTGAGTTTGATTTCCCGTATTTGATGGCATTGGAAAACAAATTACTCAGAGCACGGCGTAACATGGTTGGGTCGGCATTGACACTCCCTGAACCTGATTGTTCAAAAGTGATATTTTTTTCCGCAGCAACTGCATCGTAAAACTCAAACAAGGCTTCGACTTCCGCAGCTAAATCAATATGTTCAAGTTTGGCTAAAGTTAACCCATTTTCTGCTTTCGCTAAAAACAGCATATCCGATACGATTCTTGCCAGATGCTCAAACTCTTCTAAATTGGAAAACAAGACTTCCTTATACGCATCAATATCACGGCTACGAGAAAGACAAACTTGTGTTTGGGTCATTAAGTTATTAATTGGTGTGCGGATTTCATGGGCTAAATCGGATGAAAAGTCGGAAAGCTTCTCCAATGCAACCTCTAGACGATCAAGCATGTCATTAAAAGCAATCGTCAGTGGTTTTAATTCTGATGGCGTATTATTAAGCTCTAAGCGCACAGAAAGATGTTGAGCTGAAATACTTTCCGCAACTTTGGCCATTCTTTTTACAGGTCTCAATCCTCTCCATGCAGCAAACCAACCTAAAAACATTAAACAGATGGTTCCGATGAGACCAATATAAAACAGTTGTCGTCTAAATTCGTTTAAAAAAAGCATATGTTCCGATGTATCAATGCCGACAAGTGTCTGTGTCGATTGCGAAATATTATTATTCTTTATATCTTTCTTGTAGATAAATCCACGATATGTGTGATCTTTTATGTTCCATTTTATCCAAGGATTGACATCGGACTGCGTGATTTGTTGTTTTGAAATAATTGCAGGTGTAGAACGGAAGATCACTTTACCTATCGGACGTTCGACTTGAATGATTAAATTATCATGTCCAATGAGTGCATCATTTAAAGAAACTGCAAGCTCAACAGAATTACTCGGATGTTGAGCTAATAAATTGTGGATGAGTTGAATTTTTCCTTCAAGGAGCATCCGATCTTCGTTCTCAAAATGGCGTGTCACACGTTGATGAATGACCAGACCCATTGTAATCAGAATCGTAATCGTCGAAAGAGAAAAAAGAATGGCTATTCTAAAGCTTAATGCATTAAATAGCCTGTTATTCATCTTCTACCTCTAGAACATAACCCATTCCCCGAATGTTTTGAATGAGTTTAGGCATGAAATCCTGATCAACTTTATTGCGTAAACGTTTAATTGCAACTTCAACGACATTGGTATCACTATCAAAGTTCATATCCCAAACTTGTGAGGCGATTAAAGCCCGAGGCAGAATTTCTCCTCGTCTTCGCATAAACAGTTCCATGAGTGCAAATTCTTTTGCAGTCAGATCAATGCGTTGACCTGCACGGGTAACACGACGTTTTCTTAAGTCAAGTTCAAGATCTGCGATACGGATGAGATTGCTGTCTTCTCTTTGCTGACCCCGACGAAGTAAACTCTTGATACGTGCTAATAATTCTGCAAAAGCAAAAGGTTTAACCAAATAGTCATCAGCGCCTAGGTCCAATCCTTTTACACGGTCTTCAATTTGATCTCGCGCGGTTAAAAATAAGATGGGCATTGTCTTTCCACTTTTTCGAACATCTTGAATAATATGCCATCCATCCAATTCGGGGAGCATGACATCTAGAATAATCAAATCATATTCCTCAGAAAGTGCTTGATGTCTTCCCATATGCCCATCGGTGACCCAATCCGTTATGTAGCCAGCCTCATATAGACCCTGTTTAAGATAATCACCAGTTTTTTGTTCATCTTCGACCAATAAAATTCGCATTTCTAAAGTCCTAAACAGTTTCTTTCGTCAACCCGCATCATAGCGTGATAAAAGTCATCGTAGCTGTGAATGACAAAAATGTCATTTTCATGTCATCTTAGCGTTTGTGTGCTTGTTTTATTGTAGAACCAATAAACAAAATATGAGATAAAAAAATGAAAGGATTTTTTAAATCATTTAAACGAAGTCAGACAGTTTTACTCTGTTTAGCATGTTTGATGTTATCTGTTCAATCATCGGCTCATGATGAAGAAGATAAAGTATTGATCAGAACGACAGATGAAAAAAATATGATTGAAAAAAAACAAAAATGTGAAGAACGATGTAAAGCATCTCAAAGCAGTCAGGTTCAAAAAAATAATCACAAAAATGATTCACTTCAGTTTGACAAGCAAAATTCGAAAATGGGCAATATGTCACCAGCAATGCAAAACATGGATCATAACCAGATGAAAATGCCAAACCAAAAGGAGCAATCCTCTCATTCAGACAAATAATGAAACATGGATTTGATACAGGATGATCTTAAATTCGTGTTTTTTAATATCTGAGCTTTAAAGAGAAGAAACGTTATTGCCAATCTGATTTTGCTTCTTAGGTGAATTTTGGAGTATGGAATGTCTAAAAATCAAATTTTACAGGATCCTTTTTTGAACTCACTGAGAAAAGAGCGAATTCCGGTTTTTATTTTCCTTGTCAACGGAATCAAGTTACAAGGACATATCGAATCCTTTGATCACTATGTGGTTTTACTCAAAAATAGCAGTAATCAAATTCAGATTATTTATAAACACTCAATATCTACAGTTTTTCCTACCCGTGATCCTCGACCCAATATTGGTATTTTCCTTGCTCAATTTGGTGGTCGATATGGTTTTAATCACGCAACTGGTATTCATGGAGACAGCATCGTAGAAGAAAGTTTATCAAACCATGAACTCCACGAAGATGAGTGATTAAAATGTTAAATTCTATTTTTTATAAAGTGAGTAGAGTGATTTTTCAAATATAAATATACAATAATTTAGTCTAATTTTTTTGAGACATCATTTATGTTTTCAGAAATTTTCCAAAACAATAATGTGTTATATAAAGTTTACTGGTCCTTGTTTCTACAAACGTATTTCCATTTTAATATCCATGTTTATGATTCTTTTTAAATTTTTAGCATTATAAAATTATTAATCAATTTGGCTGCTCGCATGTTTCAAAAATCAAGTATTAAAATATGATAAGTTGGAAATAAGCATATCACTTTTATTGAAAAATCAACTAAAATAAATCATCTTTTAAATTTGATTTTAATTCATAACATATATTCTAGTCATTTAGAGTCAATGATGGTTGTCATTGATTGAATTTAATCTGTAATGTCTTATTTTTAATACTAATCGGATTTAGGTAAAAATAAAAAAAAATTATGGAAAAAACAATTGTCAGTGATTTAAATAAAAAATGAATTCTAACAGAATGAAAAAACTATAGATTTTTCTAAGTTGAAAAAAAATCAACATTACCCATGATTAAAACTCATTTCTCTATTTCTAGTCATAAGGTTACATTAATTCTGTTTTATGTGATTACTGTCTCATAATTTTAAAAAAATAGGATATATCTCATTTGTTTGAGTAGGGTCAGTTAAATTTTAACCCACAATAAATGACAGAAATTCAAAAATATGTATCAGTCCTCACAACAAACATCATTTGTTTCTTCTCTTTTAAAAGGGTTATTTCATGAAAAAATTAGGTCTTCTTGCTGCTGCACTTGTTGTTTCATCTACGCCATTCGCAGCAACTGTAAATGGTGGAACAGTACATTTTGTTGGTGAGTTGGTGAACGCTGCATGTGCAGTAAGCACTGATACAGCAGATCAAATTGTTGATTTAGGACAACATCGTACTGCAAGTTTAGCGACTGCTAATGCTAAATCGGCAGCAGTTCCATTTAATATTCAATTGGTGGACTGTGATGCATCATTGGTCACTAAAGGAGTGTCTTTTGCATTTAATGGTCAAACGATAACCGGTAAGAATACTCTCTTGGCTGTAAATGGTGGGGGTGGCAATGCACCTGCTGCAACCAATGTGGGCATCGAAATCACTGACTATGCTTCTACAATTCTTGCACTAGATGGCAGTGTCTTCTCAGCAGAAAAAGCAATCAGTAATGGTACAAATACATTCCCATTTTCTGCACGTTATGTAGCAACTGGTCAATCTACAGCGGGTAAAGCCAATGCAGATGCGACTTTTGTTGTGAACTATAACTAAGCATAAATTCAAACCATGATTTGAATTTATTACTGTTAATGGGCTTATTTCACATGAATAGATATCTGGCTGTGCTGATTGGAATGGCTATATCGCTAAATGCTTCCGCAAACAGCTATGTATTTGGTGGAAGAGCCCATTTTAACGGCTCCTTGGTTAATCCAAGTTGTGCCTTTGTTCCAGGCAATAATTTAAAGCATTTAACGACAATCGATTTAGCCTCTTTTTTAGAGTTGAATGTTTCCAATTGTTCTTCAACAGTTTATTACAATCTTGAGATTGCGTTGAGAGATCCTCGCAATATTGCAAGCAGTTCAAACGCTCAATCAGTATCTGAAAAATCCTTTTATTTACTACCAGGTGCCAATTTACACCATTCCCAAATATATGAGGGAGTTCCATCACAAGTTGCTTTGAATGTTATTGAAAATCAAAGCGTTGCTGAATTGTCAAATATTGATGAAACAGTGGTACTGCCTTTGCCATTTCAAGTTGGTCAGATGTCTCAAAACAGTACAAATATTTTGCTCTCTGTTTTTTATCCATAAGTTATTTCGGAATATTTATATGAATTTAAATATGTTTAAAAACGGTGTATTGGGGCTGACGTTATCATGCCTTACGACCTTTTTACATGCGGAAGGTAAAGCAATTGGTGGGGTATCTTTGGGCGCAACACGTGTGATTTATCCTATGGAAGCGAAACAGGTTTCACTCTCCGTGATCAATCATAGCAAAAAAGACCGTTATCTGATTAATTCTTGGGTTGAAAATAAAAGTGAAGAGAAAGTAAAGACTTTTTTAGTTACACCACCTTTATTTGTAGCTGAACCAGCAACCGAAAATACGCTCAGGATTGTCAATTTAACAAACAACTTGCCTCAGGATCGTGAGTCGGTGTTTTGGTTAAACGTAAAGTCAATTCCTTCTGTAGATAAAGAAATTCTTGCAGAAAAAAATATATTACAGCTCGCCGTATTATCTCGCATTAAGTTGTTTGTGCGACCTGAAAAACTCAGTATTGCACCTGAAAATGCATTAGAAAAAATCAAGTTTGTAAAAAGTGCAGATGGTGTAGAAGTGGATAATCAGTCGCCATATCACATCTCTTTTGTGAACTTGACATTAAATGATAACAAATTAGACAGCGTGATGGCTGCGCCATTTGAAAAAACTAAAATTTCAAAAATAACAGGCAGTAAGCTGAGTTACCAAACTGTAAATGACTATGGTGGTGTAACCCCAAAAGTGGAAGTAAATCTTAATTAATGTGTATTGTTGTATAGGTAATTAATTCATGACGCCAATCAAACCGATGTATGCAAAAGTAAAAGCACTGCCTATGTGTGTTGCATCGGCAATGGCTGTTAGTACTGTTTTTGCAGAACATGTATATGCTGAGCAAGTTTTTAATACTGCATTTTTAACTGATGGCTTGTCAAATGCACAAATTGCAGATTTATCGAAGTTACAAAGTTCTCAGCAACAATTACCTGGTGTTTATCGTGTTGAAATTTATGCAAATGATGAGTATGTTCTGACACGTGATATTCAATTTATTGAAAAGCAAAATGCACAAGATAACACAGGTCTGGTTCCATGTTTGGATGTCAAACTGTTAGAAAGTTTTGGAGTAAATACATCGGCTTATCCTGAGTTAATGCGTGCTCAAGAATCAACATGCCTTGATATTTCTCAAGCCATTGAAGGTGCAAATAGTCGTTTTCAATTTAGTAAACAGAAACTTTATATTGATCTCCCGCAAATTGCTTTAAAAAATCAGGTTCGTGGCTATATTCCTCCTGAACAATGGGATGCGGGTATCAATGCGATGTTTCTGAATTATCGGCTATCTGGCTATAACAACTCAGGTTCAGCTACAGCTGGGAAGGGGTTATATCTCAGTGTGGACAGTGGTCTTAATTTAGGTTCATGGCAGCTTCGCCATTCCGGAAGTTTTAATTATAATTCTGATGATAATTTCTCAAACCATGAGTGGACAAGTCTCAATACCTATCTTCAAAAAACACTGATTCCAATCAAAAGCCAATTGAGAATTGGAGATGGTGCTACTGACGGTAGTGTTTTTGATAGTTTTGGCTACCGTGGTGTCGAATTATCTACTGCCGATGCAATGTATCCCGACAGTCAACAAGGCTATGCTCCGAATGTGCGTGGTGTTGCTAAAAGTAATGCAAAAGTAGTGATTCGACAAAATAATAATATTGTTTACCAGATCAATGTTGCTCCAGGACCGTTTTTAATTCAAGACTTGAATCCAGCTTTTGGTAGTGGGGATTTACATGTATCGGTTGAAGAGAGTGATGGATCTGTCCAAAGTTATTTGGTTCCTTATTCAAGCTTACCCATTTTACAGAGAGAAGGGCGGACACGTTATAGCGTTCTGGCTGGCGAGTTTCGTAACGGTCTACGTAGTGACAGAGGGAACGACACAGTTGTACAGGCTACAATCGTACACGGCCTAGATAAAGGGCTTTCCATTTATGGTGGTTCCCAACTATCAAACCATTATCAAAGTGGCTTGATTGGCTTTGGTAGTAATATGGGGAAATTTGGTGCGTTTTCATTCGATTTAACACATGCCAAAAGTGAGTTGGTTGATGGTTCTAAGCATAGTGGTCAATCTATGCGATTTCTCTACTCTAAATCGTTACTTCGTTCTGGAACAAGTTTCCAACTGTTAGGCTATCGTTATTCAACGCGGGGGTTCTATACACTGAATGACGTTTTCTACGGACAGATGAGTGACAATTATGGAAAAGCTGAAACTCAAGACGGAAATTTAGCGACTGTTGGAATAACAGCCAATGGTTATGATCTCAATCACACCAAAAAAGGGCGTTTGCAAGCCAATATTTCCCATTCGATGGGGCAGTATGGTTCTGTTTACTTTGCCGCAAATCAACAAAGTTATTGGGGGACTTCGAAAAAAGATGAGTGGGTACAAGCAGGTTACAATGGTGCATGGAATGGCGTAAGTTATTCTTTGGGGGTGAGCCGTAACATGTTTTCTCAATTAGAGAAAGCCAATACAATGTATACTGCGAATATATCTTTCCCATTAGATCGCTTACGTTCCAAAGCCAATTTCCATAACAGTACATGGGGCAATACTTATGCGACCGCATCTACAACGCAAAATTCAGATGGCAATAATGCTTATCTGGTGGGTATTAACGGTACATTATTAAAAGATCGAAATCTTAATTATAGTATTCGACAAGGCTATGTGACTGAACAAGGTTCTGCTGGATCAATCAATGCCAACTACAATGGAACGTATGGCAACATTGGTGCAGGTTACAGCTATGATGGCAACAATAACCGCTTTAGCTACAGTGCAACAGGCGGTATGTTGCTGCACAAAGATGGTTTAACTTTTGGACAGACCTTAGGTGACACCAGTATTTTAGTGAAAGCGCCTGGTGCAAAAGGTGTAAAAGTTGAAAATTACAATGGTGTTAAAACGGACTGGCGTGGCTATGCAATTTTACCTTACGCGTCAGAATATCGCTTAAATCGTGTGGCACTAGATTCAAACAGTTTTGATTCAAATTTAGAAATCAATAGCAATGTCAGTCATGTTGTACCGATCCGTGGTGCGATTGGTCGTGCGACATTTGACACCAGTATTGGTGTTCGCGCACTCATTAATATTCAATATAAGGGACAACCTATTCCTTATGCCAGCAATGTGACGGTTACAGGTGGAAAAGCATCAGGTATGGCGGCAGAGTTTGGGCAGGTCTATATGACAGGGTTACCTTTAAAAGGTGTACTGGAGATTGCTTGGGGGGAAACAACTGAACAAAAATGTGTTGCGGATTATGATATTGGCACAGCAGATTTAAGTCTTGCAATACAACAGTTTAACGTTGAATGTAAGTAACAGGAGAGCATTGATGAAAAACCAATTACTTGCATCTACTTTGTTATTGCTGACTGCTATGGATGTTTCAGCAGGTTGGTGGAGAACAGAACAAAAAACAGTTTTATATGCTGACTTTGGAACCTATACCTTTACCAATCCAGCCGATAACGCAGTTGGGAAAACATTCAATCAAACTCTAACAGTCAGTATCAATGGTGATGCATATACCACGCATTGTAATAATGGGACTGTCTTAAATGGTCAATCGATTCCTATTTATATGACAACTGATTATGTCAATGGACCACCCATCAATATCTCTGGAAAGAGCTATACTCAAGCGAATGAATATTTACAGGCTTCAGTGACTTATACTTATAATGGCACAAATGTTCCTGTACCAGCAGTCAATCGAAAATTTGGCGATCCAACTGAATGGTGTAGAACAAGTTATCATGGTGGAAATACAACCTTTACTTTAACCATGCGAATCTCTAAACCTTTTGTTGGCTTTAGTTATATTGATGTGCCTATTGCTGACTTTTATACAGGTGACAATGCTGCACCTGCAGGTTCAGGAAAGGCCAATGGTGCAAAACAAACACTGCATCTAAGAGGTCGAGTAGTGGTACCCCAAAACTGCATCATCAATGATAATGTTGATTCTATCGTTGATTTTGGTGACATTCCAAGCTATCGCTTTAAACAGTCTGGGATTGGTAATAAACCGGATGGTATTGCCAAGGCAAATATGCCGTTATCGATAAAATGTAATAGTTATATTGCGAATAACGCACCACTTACATTACGTGTTCAAACCGATAAAGTGGGTGGACCTGCCAATGACATTATTGTGTCTAATAATCCAGATATTGGTTTCAAGATGTCAGATCAAAATGACAATATTCTTATTCCTAATAATATGAATAGTAAAATTCAATTTAACAATACCAATCCAGCCAATATCGTGGTTAAAACCTGGCCAGTGAGTGTAACTGGAAATCAACCTACACCTGGACCTTTTCAGGCGAGAGGTTATTTCCGAATTGACTTTGACTAGGAGTTGATGATGAATGTATTTAAAAAAAATTTTTATCCTGCTGTTTGCTTTATCATAATGAATTGTTACTCATTGAATTATGCTCACGCAGACCTGGGCACCTATAACTTTACTTTAAAAGGTAATGCGACCAATTCTACGTGTGGTGTTGAGGAGAGTGAATCACATAAAATTGTAGATTTAGGTAAAAATTCTACACGTCAACTGAAAGTGCCTGGCGCTAAAGGACCCCGTATAGCAATTCCATTTAATCTGTCACAGTGTCCACCAAATGCTGCAGTAACATTTACATTCATCGGGGAACAGAATCCTGTCAATAATCAATTTTTAGCTTTAACCAATGCAAATGCTGCTGCCACAGCACAACACGTTGCGATAGAACTGACTGATTCTGATCGTAATCGAGTCCCAATCAGTAAAACTTCACGTTTTCCCGGTGATTTAGTGGGTAAAAGTCGTCCTTTCCTGGTGGATGCGAATGGAAAGGTTTCAGCTGTTTTTTACGCAAATTATGTGGCTACAGATGCTGCTGCAACAGCGGGTATCGCAAATGCGTATGCGGAATTTCGTATTGATTATCAATAATACTATAAAATGCCTATAAAGACTTAATATAAAATTATTTTCATATATTTAAAAATACATTTTCAATAAAATGTAATGGGATTACAGCGGGAGGATTGAAAGTCTAATTTTAGTATAAATATTAAATAAAGCTTTCTCATAAATCAAAAAAAGCTTCCTGATGCTCAGTTTAAGCATTATACAGGCATATACCGTTCAATGTTTTCTCTTATGGTTGAACAAAAGCAGATGCAAATTCTTTCTATAGGCAGACCACCAAAACTGTGTTTTGAAGATTAAATTTTACTCTGTTTAAGCTATTGGTGAGAATATCGAACTTTATTCCATGTTGCTACGAGTTTCGGTGTATCAGAGCCCAGTGCATTCATAATGGTTTATCACGTTGAAGATACTTTCATCCAGTCAGGCTTGTTTAATCTATCCAAATATATCCTGGAAAGGGAAGGTATAGACTGGAATGTTATGCTTGTAGATATGACTGAAACTCCAATTCAAAGACCTAAAAAACAGAAGAAAAGCTATAGTGGTAAGAAAAAACTGCATACATTTAAGGTGCAAGCGATCATTCACAGTAAAACTCAGCAAATCCTGAGTTTATGCATGAGTAAAGGTGTTGTACGAGACTTTGAACTGTTCAAACGCAGTTTTCATTGAGTTCCAACATATTCATTTATTCTTGCAGATAATGGTGATTAAGGAGTTTATGTTCTATATCCTGTCAACGTGCAAGACTAGTAAGCGTTGCGGATTAGATCCTGTGTTAAAAAGATATAATCGAGAAATTAATAAAAAAAGAATAGGGATTGAGCTTGTATCGGATGTACTAAAGACTTTAAAAATCCTTGCTGAGTATTATAGAAATAGAGGAAAACAACTTGGCTTAAGGTTTAATTCGATTGCAGGTATTTATAATTTAGAGCTGAGTAAAAATGATTTATAAAATAGGTTGTTGATTAAAAGTAATGATTGTTAATGATTAAAAGTAATGGATTTCTAAATTTATAAAATAAACATGACGAATTATTGAATGTTTTAAATAAAATTAACAAAATTATATATTAATTTTTTTTGTAATCTGGTTATTTAAATTATAATGAAAAATATACTTTTATTTAAAAAGCTTTGTGGTTTATACAGGTTTTATTTAAGTATATGCTGAATTTGTTTAAATCTAATACGGATGATTGATTAATGAAAAAATTATGGTTCTTGCCTTTATTGATGATGGTTGGATGTACAACAGTAGCAACGGGACAAAATCATTTTAAAAATGACATTGAATTAAGTTTTTATCATTATTTGTCGAATAAAAATAGTTCTAATTATGTTGGTGCATATTGTATAGGATATAAAGATGGTCAGAATGTGACTAACCCTCAGCAAGAAATTTTAAAAAAACTAACACAGTCCAACCCAAATATTGTTCCAGTTTCAGAATGTACTGTTGCCAATGATGTAAGACTTAAAAAGGACAATTCGAAAGCAACCTTACTTTTTATCAACTCGTTAAACTGTGATGATCAGCAGCAGTGTACAATTCAAGGGGGTTATTATTTAGGTAATTTAGGTTCACAAGCATCTACATATAAAGCAGTTAAAGTTGATCAAAAATGGTTTTTCACAGTTGCTGATCAAGGACCTGTATCCTAATTTTAAGGTCTTAAGTTACTCATAGAATCACTCCGGCACTTTATGGGTTGGAGTATTCGGCTAAAAATAATAATGTCAGGCATAGCGTTTTAAATCTAATCCTAATGCTCCTATTCAATCAGATAATAAAACTTTTTAAGTGAATCTATTCCTACGACTTATTAGGGAAATTCTATAAAACATCATGATTTTGAGTTGATGAGTTTGATAATCGTCTCAACAATAAGAAAAAAACAAATAAATGTCTAATTCATAATGAGATTTTTTAAAGGCCATGAGCTTAAAAAATGTAATTGATTGTCATTTGAGATATTCTTCACCTTGTGTTAAGTTTTTCTTTATTAAATGTAAGGTCATAATAATGCTTAATAATATTTTTACTTTTTTCGATAGATTGGGATATACAACACAAAAACGTGCCATCCGTGTTCAGTTTTCAAACTCACAACTCAATGCCCAAGTCATGCTGCAACGTATTGATGGTTATCATGCCATCAATGCGGGATTATCCGCAGAACTGATCTGTCTTTCAAGCAATCCATTCATAGAACTCAAGCAGTTTATCGCTTGCCAAGTCTCAGTGGATCAAGTCACAGATTCAGGCAAGCTATTTAGAACTTCGGGGATTATTACAGGTGCATCGCAAGGACAATCTGACGGAGCTTTGTGCTTATATCGCTTAACCCTGCAAGACCCAACAAGCCTATGGCATAAACGACGTAACAGCCGCGTGTTTATGAATAAAAGCATTCCTGAAATTTTTCAAGTAATTTTCAAGGAATGGCAGACGAAAAGCAATTTGTTTGCATCCAGTTTAAAACTGGACCTCAGTGGTCTAACCAAGACCTATGACGTACGTCCATTTTCAATGCAGATAAATGAATCTGACTACACATATTTGACTCGAATTTTACGTGAAGAGTCAATCAATTGGTTGATTGATGAATCAAATTATGTGGTTTTAGATCACAATCAAGGTATAGAACCACAGCAGTTACGTTTAATTGATGGCAACGCGCAATTTAAAGCGCTTGACCGTAGAAGCATCCGATACCACAGATCCCATGCCACTGAACAGTACGACAGCATCACCAGTTTAGTCGCAAACAGGCAATTACAGTCGACTGCAATCCATATACAACGTTGGCAAGCAGATGATTTAAGTCTAGAAGACGGCAGTGGTTCAGTATTGAGTTCTCACAAGCACAGTGCAAATCGAGACAATGAAAGTCTAAGCTTAGAACAGGCATGGAGTACATCTCCAGCATGGATCAGTGACCTTAAAGGTGAAGACCAAGCCACAAAATCAGGTCATCACCAACTCGAGAAACTCAACCAACAACTGAGTCAATACCAAGCCTTACAGGCCAAATACTTTACAGCACATAGTCATGTCCGAGATACCCAGGTCGGCTATTGGTTTGAGTTGTTGGAAAATCCAGAACTTGAAAAAAATCATGCTGCTCAAGATCGGGAGTTTTTAATACTCAAAAAGCACTACTACAATCAAAACAACCTTCCCAAAGACATTCAAGATCAGGTTGAAAAACTCTTAATGCTGAGCCATTGGCAAATCAGCAAAGACAGTGAGCAGGAACGGCAAGCCAATGAGCTGATGATTGTGCGTCGAAGTATTGACGTGGTTCCCGAATACGATCCACTGATACATCGTCCTAGTGCCTATGTACAACGTGCCATCGTGGTGGGTGATGGCGAAGAAATCCATGTCGATGAATGGGGGCGGATTAAAGTCCGTTTCTTATTTACCCGCCCTGATGATCATGCCCATGATGGTGGTGCAGGTTCAAATGATAATGATACCGACTCTGCTTGGGTGGATGTACTGACCCCTTGGGCGGGTGACGGTTATGGTGCAAGGTTCCTGCCGAGGGTTGGAGAGATTGTCGTTGTTGAGTTCTTTGACGGCAACCCTGACAGACCATTTGTGACAGGACGAATCCATGAAGGACAACGTTCTCCTACCCAGTTTGATCTCAAAGGCAAGCTACCTGACACGAAAAAGCTCAGTGGTATCCGCTCAAAAGAAGTGAATGGAGAAGGCTTTGGACAACTCAGGTTTGACGACACGACTGGACAGCTCAGTACACAACTACAATCGAGTCATGGTGCAACACAACTCAATCTAGGAAACCTAAGCCATCCTAAAGAAACCGCAGAAAGTGAGGGGCGTGGTGAAGGCTTTGAGTTAAGGACGGATCAGTGGGGGGCGATTCGAGCCACTAAAGGTATTCTACTCAGCTCAGAAGCGTCTGAACAAGCTCAAGGTGCACAGCTTGCGCGTTCTAAAGTGCTTGAAAATATAAAACATCATGCCGATAGCAATCAATATTTTAAAGAAATTGCAACAGTACACCAAATAGATGAACCTGATCTAAGCGCTCAACAATCATTACAAGACAAACTTCAAAAATGGGATGAAAGCAGTGATGCTTTAGTCACTTTGCATAGTGAATCAGCGATGATCTTAGACAGTAAAGAGAGTCTCTATCTTGAGTCAAAACAAAATATAGATGTAAGTAAGTCAAAGAACCTGCAATTTTTTACGGGTAAAAGTTGGATTGCCCAAGCCTTAAACAAAATTACCATCTTCGCCAAACATGCAGGCATCAAGATTAAATCGGGTGAGGGCGATGTAGAGATGACTGCACAAAAAGGCAAGATGATACTTTCATCACAACAACAAATGCATGTGTATTCACTCAGTGATTTTGTCAGGGTGGAAAGTGGGAAAGGAATACTGCTCACCTCAGGTGGCGGCTTCATTAAAATCCAGAACGGAAATATCGAAATTGCCTGTCCAGGATTACTTGAATTCAAAGCAGGTCAGATCAAAACCAACAGTGGTGCAACACTTTCAATGCAGCTCCCTGCAATGCCTGAACTCAAGGCACAGTATGATGAGCATTTTATTTTGCATTATCCTGATGGTGTGCCTGCAAAAAACTTGAAATATAAAATAACTGCTGATGATGGGGAAGTTTTTGAAGGTGTTTCAGATGAGGATGGAAAAACAAATATCTTTAGTAAAGATGCAATGAAAGCATTAAAAATCGAGGTTTTTGCGCCTGAATAAATAATGAGGAGAATTAAGCCATGCAGTTATTTAAGCGTATTGTTCTCTGTTTATTTACAACAATATCCTTTAATGCTTGCTCTAATGTTGAGAAACAAAAAGAAGGTATAAA
>NZ_JADAIN010000048.1:0-502 GCF_015676285.1 Acinetobacter sp. Res13-Abat-PEC15-P4-01
TCTTTTGGTCCCGTTGGACCTGTCGGACCCGTTGGGCCTGTCGACCCCGTTGGACCTGTCGACCCCGTTGGACCTGTCGACCCCGTTGGACCTGTCGATCCCGTTGGGCCTGTAGGTCCCGTCGGGCCTGTCGATCCCGTCGGGCCTGTTGAGCCAGTCGGACCTGTAGGTCCCGTTGAGCCTGTCGATCCCGTCGGGCCTGTCGATCCCGTCGGACCTGTTGAGCCAGTTGGACCCGTAGGGCCTGTCGGACCTGTAGGTCCCGTCGGGCCTGTTGGACCCGTTGAGCCTGTTGGACCAGTTGTACTGTGGCTTTCCAAATACCAATCACCATCCGCATGTTGATTTAGTAAATACTCATAACCACCTTTAACAACTCGGCGCTGTAATAAGAATTCACCATTTGAAGCGCCACCAACATCGAACATTAAAATAGATTCTTCGCCTGTTGGATTAGCAATATTCAAGTTATTCACCCAAACATTATCAAAGCCACCATCAA
>NZ_JADAIN010000049.1:0-766 GCF_015676285.1 Acinetobacter sp. Res13-Abat-PEC15-P4-01
TGACCGCCCAAGTGTTCTTGCAACGTATTGATGGACAACATGCCATCAATCAAGGCGTGTCTGTGGAATTGATCTGTCTTGCGACCTCCGCAAATATTCCTCTCAAACAGTTTATCGGTTGCCAAGCTGCAATCGACCAAGTCATCGACCGAGGACAACTGTTCCGTACCACAGGCATCATTACCGAAGCCTCACAGGGGCAGAGCGATGGCGCACTGACGATCTATAAGCTCAAACTTGAAGATGCAACGTCACTGTGGCACAAACGCCGTAATAGTAGAGTGTTTCTGAATAAGTCAGTGATTCAAGTCATTGAAACAATTCATAAAGAATGGCAGAAAAAAAGTCCGCTGTTTGCTGCGAGTCTGAGTTTAGACAAAAGTGGTCTAACTAAAGACTACGATGTTCGCCCATTGATTATACAGATGAACGAAAGCGACCACGATCTGCTCACGCGTTTGATGAGAAGCGAAAATTTAAGCTGGCTGATTGATGAAGCAGAACCCCATGTTGCCAGCACCTCAGCACCGATCCAAGCGCAAAAACTGCGTTTAATCGATGACAACAGCCAGTACAGCGCGCTAGAACGTAGAAGCATCCGCTTTCATCGTAGCTCTGCGGTAGAGCAGCAAGATACCATTACCGCATTTACAGGCGTACGATCACTCCAACCGACTTCAGTATATATCCACCGTTGGCAAGCCGATATTCTTGAAACCGAAGAAGGCGCGGGCAATGTACAAAGCAAACATCAGCACAGTGACCA